>JAOULV010000229.1 GCA_029881835.1 Rhodospirillaceae bacterium | reverse complement strand
AGGTGTTTCCGGTTCGGCCATATTTGCCGGGATGGAGGGAACCAGGCCAATGTTATTGGAAATTCAGGCACTTGTGTCACCCACCCAATTATCCCAACCCCGGCGTGCGGTGGTCGGGTGGGATTCCGGACGTCTGGCCCAGGTTATGGCCGTAACCGAGACCAGATGCGGCCTTGCCATTGGGGCAAATGATGTGTACCTGAATGTCGCGGGCGGGCTAAAGGTTGTTGAACCGGCGGCCGACATGGCGGTAGCGGCGGCACTAATGTCATCACTGTCGGGCAAGCCCGCACCATTGGACGCGGTATTTTTTGGTGAAATCGGCCTATCGGGCGAGGTTAGAAGCGTAAGCCACATAGAGGCACGAATAAAAGAAGCGGCAAAGCTGGGTTTTAAAAAGGCCTTCGTTCCATCCGGGGCCAAGGGCGTAAAGAAAATTACCGGCGACATGAAAGTTAAAGAAGTGAAACATCTTTCCGATTTGGTTCAACTGTTTGATGAATAGATCCAGGCTAAAAGGCAAACGCCCATGACAATGTTTGATGTTGCAGTCATCGCCGTTCTGGCCGTTTCCGGCGTGTTGGCAATAGCGCGCGGGTTTGTTCACGAGGTTCTTTCCATTGTTGGCTGGGTCGGTGCGTTTTTTGCCGCCCTTTATGGCACACCGCTATTAAAACCGTTGATGATGCAGGTTATAGAAGACGAATTTTTTGCATCCCTTGCGTTGGGCGCGCTGCTTTTTATTTCCGCCCTTATTATTCTTTCCATGCTTACCAAGGCCATCTCGCGCCGGGTTAAAGACAGCGCATTAGGTCCGCTTGACCGTTCGCTTGGCCTGTTGTTCGGGTTATTGCGTGGAATAGTTATAATCTGCCTTGCCTATATTGCGCTTGAATGGGTGATGCCGGTGGAAGACCAAGGCCCATGGGTACGCGAGGCAAAATCCATTCAAATGGTTGAAATTGGCGCAGGCGCGCTAAAGGCGCTGGCCCCCAAAGACGAAGAAACGGCCGCGGATAAGAAAAAAACCGAACAAACCACCCGCGATAAGGTTCAACAAATGTTCAAAGATGCTATAAACCCAAAAGCCGAAACCCCGGCGGGCAAAGACGGTGATGGTTACGATACCAAGGAACGCAAAGAGCTAGACCGGCTTTTTGAAACCAATAAATAAAATTCATAAAAAAATGGAATGGTCTTGATGGAAAATAACTACTGCACCACAGAAAATATGGATGATGACCATTTTCACGACGAATGCGGGGTGTTTGGTATTTTTGGTCACCCTGATGCTTCGGCCTTTAGCGCGCTGGGCTTGCATGCCCTGCAACACCGTGGCCAAGAAGCGGCCGGCGTTGTTTCGTATGACGGCAAACATTTTCATTCGCACCGCGCCATGGGCCCGGTGGGTGATAACTTTAACTCAGAAGATGTAATCAGCCGATTAAAAGGCCCGATGGCCATTGGTCATGTGCGCTATTCAACATCGGGGCAAACGGTTTTAAGAAACGTTCAGCCGATGTTTGCCGATTTGGTATTTGGCGGGTTTGCCATTGCGCACAACGGCAACCTGACCAACGCCCGGGCTTTGCGCCGTGATTTGGTCGAAGAAGGCTGCATATTCCAATCCACCTCCGACAGCGAAACATTTTTGCATTTGGTTGCCACCAGCGATTTTCGCAAGGTAATGGACCGCCTGATTGATGCCTTAAAACGGGTTGAAGGTGCGTATTCATTGTTGGCCCTAACCCGAAGAAAACTTATCGGTGCGCGTGACCCGTTGGGCGTGCGCCCGCTGGTTTTGGGCCGTTCGGGCGAAGCGTGGGTATTGGCATCGGAAACATGCGCGCTTGATATTATCGGCGCTGAATATGTCCGCGATGTTGAACCGGGTGAAATTGTTGTCATCAGCGAAGAGCGCGGATTAGAAAGCTTCAAACCATTTCCAAAAGTGCCGCCGCGTTTTTGCATTTTTGAACACATTTACTTTGCCCGGCCCGATAGCGTAATGGGCGGGCTTAACGTTTATGACGTGCGTAAAAAAATCGGCCAAGAACTGGCGCGCGAAAGCCACGTTGATGTGGATATGATTGTTCCGGTTCCCGATTCAGGCGTTCCGGCGGCTATTGGCTATTCTGAACAATCTGGCGTGCCGTTTGAATTGGGCATTATTCGCAACCATTATGTCGGGCGCACCTTTATTGAACCAAGCGATCATATTCGCCACCTTGGGGTGCGCTTAAAACACAACGCCAACGCCGCCCATATAAAGGGCAAACGGGTATTGTTGGTGGATGACAGCATTGTGCGTGGCACAACATCAATGAAGATTGTCGACATGGTGCGTAACGCCGGTGCCGCCGAGGTTCATATGCGCATTTCCAGCCCACCAACCACCCATCCGTGTTTTTACGGTATCGATACGCCCGACAAAGAAAAATTGATGGCACACCGTTTCACGGTTGAACAAATGGCAAAAGAAATTGGTGTTGATAGCCTTGCCTTTATTAGCCAAGACGGTCTTTACCGTGCGGTTGGCGAACAGGGTCGCAACAAAGAATGCCCGCAATATTGCGATGCCTGCTTTACCGGCGAATACCCTATCGCGCTGGTGGATCACGACGGCAACAGTGGTCCGGAACAATTGTCGCTTCTGTCTGAAAGTTAAGCAAAAAATGGGTGGCGACACGACAAAACGTCTTGAAGGAAAAATTGCACTTATTACCGGCGCGTCACGCGGTATTGGCCGTGCGGTTGCTTTGCGTTTTGCACTTGAAGGCGCGCACCTGATTTTGACCGCTCGCACCCAAGGTGCATTAGAAGAACTTGACGATGAAATCCAAAAAATAAACGGTGGCGTTCCGTCAACCCTAGTGCCGGGCGACATAACCAATTTTGATATGATAGACCAAATGGGAGCAGCCGTTTATGAGCGCTTTGGTAAACTGGACATTCTTATCGGTAATGCGGGGCTGTTAGGACAGCTTTCACCGCTAAGCCATATTGAGCC
>JAOULV010000228.1 GCA_029881835.1 Rhodospirillaceae bacterium | reverse complement strand
AAAACAAAAATCCATGATATGGTTAAAGTCACCAGCAAAGGTTACATCATCTTCAAAAATTGCCACTTTATCAAAACCACTGTCATAGGCGTTTTTTATACAATTATAGTGACTGTAATAACATGCGATTTCGGTGGTTTTGAGATCAAAAAAATATTCTTTTATTCGGGCTGCCCTGTCGTAATTGGCAAAATCTTCAACCGATTTGCCAAGCCCATCGGTGGCGGGGAAAAATTGAAAATCCAGCGAAGCATTTTTTGCCTGCTGGGAAAACTTCTCGCGCCTGTCGGGGGAACGCTCAAGATTTATGGTAAAAACGCCATACTTGCTCATCAAAATACCAATTCAGATAATTAACATCTGCCGGATGGTAACCGCTTGGATAAATTTTGTGAAATTAAATATATATTTTTATCATTTTGCTGTTCTGCTATCTTGAGGGCCAGACACTCTTTTACTTGTATGGGGTTCATTGATGAACAATCTATCAGACCTTAATCCGTCCCAATTACGACAAGCATTTCGCAACCAAACTGCGGGCGGGCAAACATCGGGGCTGGCCTATGGTTATGTTCAGGCCAATTTGACCATCTTGCCCGCACATATGGCTGAAGATTTCCGTAAATTTTGCGAACTAAACCCACGCCCATGTCCGATTATTGGTGTTTCTGCGGTGGGTGATGGGGTGATGCGCGAACTGGGCGATGATATTGATGTGCGCACAGATGTTTCGGCTTACCGGGTTTTTAAAGATGGCAAATTTAGCGAAGAAGTTTCTGATATTTCCGCGCTGTGGCGCGACGATTTTGTTGCTTTTGCTCTTGGTTGTTCGTTTTCATTTGAAGAGGCACTAATGAACGAGGGCTTCACCCCGCGCCATATTGAACTGGGCAGAAATGTTCCCATGTATCGTTCATCAATTGATTTGTTACCAGCCGGACCATTTGCCGGAAAAATGGTTGTTTCAATGCGCCCGTTCTTGCCCGAGCAGGCGAAAAGGGTGGCGGAAATTACAGCCATGTTCCCACGGGTTCATGGCGGTCCTATTCACATAGGAAACCCGGAAGAAATAGGAATAAAAAATATTTTAAAACCTGATTTTGGTGACGAGCCACAAATAAAAGATGGCGAAATCCCAATATTTTGGGCCTGCGGGGTAACGCCGCAAGTAGCCATAGAAAACGCCCGCCCAGAAATATGCATTACCCACAAACCGGGGCATATGCTTATTAGCGATCTGCTTAATTCTGATTTTGTCGAAAAATAATTAAAAACCCGAAAGCGTGCCAAAGCGCGAACCGCGTTCAGCGTAATCTTTAAAATGGCCAAAGCTGGGTGCGGCCGGGCTCAACAATACCACATCACCGCTTTGTGCCATTTGTTTTGCTTTGTTGAGAGCATCTTCTAAATCGGTGCATTCGATTGTATTTGTTTCAGGTGAAATATTGCGCAACTGCCGGGCAATCAGGTTGCCGTTATCGGGTATGGTCAGTGCGGCTTTGACATTATTTTTTGTCAAACCTTCGGCTAAAACCGCGTAATCAAGCCCACGGTCTTGACCGCCCAGAATGATTATTTTTTTTCTTTCGCCAAAAGATTGCAGTGCGGCTAATGCCGATTGCGGGGTGGTCGATATGCTGTCGTTCACAAATAAAACTCCATCTTTTTCACCCAATAGTTCAAGCCGGTGGGCCAAGGGGGTAAAACTGGAAACTGCTTTTTTAATTTCATCAACCTTGTTTGCAAGCGTACCAACAATGATTTCCACAACACAAAGTGCGGCCGCAATATTTGAAAGGTTATGTTTGCCCAGAAGGGGGCAATCATTTTTAGAAATAATTTCTATATCACCGCGGTAAACCCCGTTATCGCCCGCCACATATGATGATGGCGAATTAAACCAAATAGCATTTTTTAAATTGCCCAATCTTTGTTTAAGCTCTTTACTATTGGCATCAAGCACCGCCGTGGGTGTTGGCTCAATTGTAAAAATGCGCAATTTATCGGAATAATATTTTTCCACGCTTTGGTGCCACGGAATATGTTCCGGATAAAGGTTAAGCGCCAGCGCAATATCGGGCGCCACTTCAAGGTCGGCAATTTGATATGATGAAAGCTCAATCACGGTTATTTCCGGTGGACTTTCAATTTCCATCAATGGCCGCCCGACGTTTCCGGCAAGTTCCGCCACAACGCCCATTTCACAAAGTATGTGATGGATAAGCTTTGCCGTTGTGCTTTTGCCTTTGGTTCCGGTGACCGCGATTGTGCGCGCATCGGGGTTATTTTTCAGCCATATATTTGTGGCCGAGGTAAAATAAGTTCCAGCTTTTTTGCCGGCACTAATTTCTGGGCGATAAAGGCTTATGCCGGGTGATTTAATTATTAAATCAAATTTACCCGCCCCAATTGCGTCTATTCCACCTTTGCCGAACAACAATGCGCAGTCGGCGGGGCAATCATCAATTTTATCATCGGAAATAATTGTTATTTCCGCATTAATGCCCGATCGTTTGATAAAATTATAACTGGCACGCCCTTCGCGGCCATAACCCCAAATGGCAATGGATTTAGCTTCAGCCAATTGCATCATTAAACGCCCCCTTAAAACGCGCCGGGATATTGTCGGTTTTGTCCGGGGTTAAGGCACCATCAAACGCCTTGCCCAATTTTTCTTCTCCGCCCGCCATTTCGGGGGAAATCGCCTTTATTACAGCCGTTTCAGCCCATTCTGGTTTTGCTGCTATGGCGTTAAAGGCGGCACCCGATTCAAGTATTTCGCCCACACATTCCCACGGCTTGTGGCCCTTTAGGCCCAACAATTCGCGAAAGCCATCAATCTGGCTGGCATCATCCAACATGTCTTTGCCAAAAATTTTTATTAATCGCCGCTTTTCCATAAACGGGGCCAACACCAAAAAAACAAACCGGCATTTGGGGCAATCGCAACACCAGCGTTTATCAACCATGGCATCATCAATGCGGTATGATTTATTGCATGATGTAAATACATCAT
>JAOULV010000227.1 GCA_029881835.1 Rhodospirillaceae bacterium | reverse complement strand
GTCTTCAAACTGCAAATGATAAAGTGTTGAATACATGCCGCCCTTATCAACAAGCTCGCTATGGCTTCCTTGTTCTATGACCTGGCCCCCGTCCAAAACGTAAATTATATCGGCACCAACAACGGTTGATAGCCTGTGGGCGATAACCAGCGTTGTCCGGTTTTTCATCAATTTATCCAGCGCGTTTTGCACGTTGCGCTCAGACTCGGTATCAAGCGCCGATGTTGCCTCGTCAAGCAAAAGTATGGGCGCATTTTTTAACATTGCGCGCGCAATGGCCAAACGTTGGCGTTGCCCACCGGAAAGCTTTACCCCGTGTTCGCCCACCTGTGTATCAAACCCTTCGGGCAGGTCATTAATAAAATCAAGCGCCGATGCGCCCCGGGCGGCTTCTATAATTTCTTCTTCGCTGGCACCTTCGCGGCCATAGGCTATGTTGGCGCGAACGGTGTCATCAAAAAGCGTTACTTCCTGACTAACCAGCGCCATGGTATCGCGCAGTGATTTTATTGTTACGTCGCGCACATTTTGCCCATCCACCATTACGTTGCCGTCATCTACTTCGTAAAACCGCGGCACAAGGTTCATTACGGTGGATTTGCCCGCCCCCGATGCACCAACCAAGGCAACGGTTTTTCCGGCAGGTACGGTTATGTTTATATTTTTAAGGGCCGGTTCAATTGATCTGGATTCAGTTTCAACATTGCGCGGATAAGAAAAAGAAACATTTTCCAATTTTATTTCGCCACCGCGCGATATCAGCTTTTTTGCGTCCGGTTTATCTTTTATCAATGCGGCGCGATCAAGCAGGGTAAACGTACGGTCAGCACCGGCAAGGCCTTCTTGCACCGTGGCATTAAGGTTAGCTAGGCGTTTCATTGGTTCGTAGGCTAATAATAATGCAGTTATAAATGAAAAAAACGATCCCGCATCCATATCGCCGTTAATTACCCTGTCGCCGCCATAAACAATGACCAATGTAATGGCAACACCGCCAAGGGTTTCCATTATTGGGCTGTTAAGCGCGCGCGCACGGTTGGACTTTAAAAATGTTCTGAATAATTTATCAATTAATTCGCCGATGCGTTTTTGCTCGTACGGTTCCATTGAATATGCTTTTACCACCCTTATGCCTTGAAAGGTTTGTTCCAAAAGGGTGGTGAACATTCCGGTTTCTTCTTGAAAGGTTGTGGTAACCCGGCGCATTTTGCGGCCAATTCTTACAATCGGCAAAACCGCAACAGGGAAAACAATAAAGGCAATTGCCGCTAATTGTGCATCTTGAATAAACATCACCGCAACCAGACCAATAAGCGAAAGCAGGTCTTTGCCAAAAACGGTTATGGCGTGCGAAACCGTAACCCGCATGGCATGGACATCAACGGTAAAACGGCTGACCAATGTGCCGGTTGAATTGTTGTGAAAAAATGTCATGTCCAGTTCGGTCATGTGGGTATAAAGGCGTTTTTGTAAATCAGCCACAATACGCAATCCAACAAACGCCATTAATACCGATTGGGCGTAATTGGCGGCTCCTTTGATAACAAATGTAGCCAGAACGCTGGCACCGATAATCATCAACATGTCTTCGCGTTGCGAGACAAAAATGTCGTTGACCACCGGTTTCATCAGCCATGCGCTAATGGCGGTGGCGCCTGCCATAATGGCCATACAAAAAACCGCCAGCACCATCCACGGCAAATATTGGCGTACATTTTCACGCCACAATCTGCCCAAAAGGGCTTTTGAGCTTGTTTGTTTTTGGGACTTTTTTGAAGCCAACTGGAAAATCCTAATAATTAATTTTGTCCCATCCGGGGGCAAGGCCCGAAAGTTGGCAAAATGTAGCATGGGAAAGCCATAAGGGCCAATGCTTACAGAAACTTAGCCCTAATTCTTGGTTTTATCAGGTGCCGGCAATGGTCATGGCGGCCACCCTGACGCTGGGGCTATCTGTGCCATAGCGAAAAACAAGGTCGTTGGCGGGTTCGATGCCCAAAAATATGTCTTTCAGGTTCCCCGCCACCGTAAGCTCGCTTACCGGGAACTGGATTTCACCGTTTTCAATCCAAAACCCCGATGCGCCACGGGAATAATCACCGGTTACCTGGTTTACCCCCATGCCGATAAGTTCGGTAATTAAAATTCCCTGTTTAATTTCGCCTATCAACTGTTCAGGGGTTTTATCGCCCGGTTCAAGATAAAGATTGCTGGAACTGGGGTGCGGTGGGCTGGAAACCCCGCGCGATGCATGGGCGTTGCTATGCAAACCCAATTGCCGGGCCGAACGCAAATCCAAAAACCAAGATTTCAAAACACCATTTTCAATAACGTTCATTTTTCTGGTTGCTAAGCCTTCATCATCAAACGGGGCTGAGCGAAGACCGCGTTTGCGTAATGGGTCATCAACAATATTTATGTTGTCGGAAAAAATGTTTTTACCCATCGCATCTTTTAAAAATGATGTGCCGCGCGCAATTGATTGCCCATTAATTGCACCGGATAGATGGCCGATAAGCGATCTGGCAATCCGCGCATCAAAAACCACATCCATTACGCCGGAAGAAACTTTTTTTGAACCTAAACGTTTTACCGCGTTTTCCCCTGCGGTTTTTCCAACATCAACCGGGCCACGTAAATCTTCTAGCCACACCGCACCGCTGTAATCCCAATCGCGTTCCATTTCGCTACCGCTTCCGGCCAATAACGATGCACTAACGTTAAACCCTGAACGCGCATAAGAATGCGCCAACCCGTTTGACGCCGCGACCGCGATGCTGGTTTTGCTAAAGCCAACGCTGGCACCTTCGGAATTGGTGACGCCTTTTACCGCAAGGCCGGATTCTTCTGCCGCGCGCGCCATTTCTTCCATTTCTTTGGCGCCGGGCTCGGTCGGGTCAAACATATCAAGCTCGGGTATGGTGCCCGTGATTAATTGTTCCGGTTCGGCAAGCCCGGCGAATTCATCTTCGGGCACGACTTTGGCCATGGCTACCGCGCGTTCAACCATTTCATCAATCGATTGGG
>JAOULV010000018.1 GCA_029881835.1 Rhodospirillaceae bacterium | reverse complement strand
TAGAACGCATAAACATAACAGGAAACTCGCGCACCCTTGATGAAGTTATAAGACGAGAATTCAGGTTGGTTGAGGGCGATGCCTTTAATACCGCAAAGCTATCAACCACAATAAAGCGCATAAACGATCTTAATTTTTTCAAAAAAGTTGACGTAACCAACACCCCGGGAAGCGCACCAGACAAAAGCGTTATTAACGTTGAGGTTGAGGAAAAATCAACCGGGGCACTGTCGTTGGGGGTTGGGTACTCATCTGATGTTGGCCCACTTGTAGAGCTGGGCATAAGGGAGGAAAACCTTCTTGGTAAAGGGCAGTCACTTGGTCTGAGCGGATCATTATCTGGCAAAAACAGCACCATCAATCTTAGCTTTACCGAACCATACTTTATGGATAGAGAGCTTGCCGCAGGGTTTGATATTTTTCACACAACTGCCGACAACCAGAGAACTAGCTCATATAGCTCAAAACAAACTGGCCTTTCTTTGCGCGCAGGATACCCCATAACCGAACAGCTTAGGCAAAGCTGGAGCTACACCATAAAATCATCAAAGGTTGAAAACGTAAAAGATACGGCTTCCGCTGCCATCAAAGCGCAAGAAGGATCAAGTGTTCATTCATTGGTGGGGCACGTGCTTTTGTATGACAGGCGAAATAGTTCTACCCGGCCCACCGATGGTTATTTTTTGCGCATGAACAATGACCTTGCCGGCCTTGGCGGCGATAGCAGTTATTTAAGAAATCGCTTTACGGCGGGGCATTATTACACCATCAAAAAAGGGTGGCTATTATCAACCACCGGATCGGTTGGTTTTATTAGCGCGCTGGGCAAAGACCTTACCATTAATGATAGGTTTTTCTTGGGCGGGGCAAGCTTACGTGGATTTCAGCCGGGCGGGGTTGGGCCGCGTGACAAGCTGACTGGCGATGCGGTTGGCGGTGAACTTATTTACAATGGTGGAGCAGACCTTAGCTTTCCGCTTGGTCTCCCGCCGGAACTTGGCGTTTCCGGCAAGGCTTTCACTGATTTTGGCTCGCTTACAAGCGTAAATCCATCAAGCGCAAATTATCAAGATAGCGGATCTGTTCGCGCATCCGTTGGTTTTGGTGTAGAGTGGGTTTCACCCATGGGGCCGCTTAGTATCGAATATGGCATCCCCGTTATGGAAGAAGTCTATGATAGAACCGAAAGCTTCCGCATCAATTTTGGCACCAGATTTTAAACGTTGTTTATCCGGGAGATTAACTTGAAACTTGTTGCTCGCACTTTATCGCTATTTATTGTTTTTGTTGTAACGGCGGCTATTTTTTCTGGAACTGCCTTTGCGCAAGGGGCGGGCGGCGCAAGCAGTGGCGGTGCAGAACAAGTATTTATCAAAGTGGGAATAATCGACATTGATGGTGTTCGCGCTAACTCAAAAGCAGTGCAAGATATCCACAAGCAGATAACCAAATACAGGGACCAAATACAGTCTTCTATCCAAAAAGAAGAAAAAGAACTTAGAAAAGCCAATGACGAACTTGCCCGTCAGCGCACCATACTTTCACCCGATGCGTTTGAGGTAGAAAGAGCAAAGTTTGAAAAGCGTTTCGCTGAATTGCAAAAGCGGGTTCAGCAATCAAAGCAGTCGCTTGCCAAAGTGCAGGCCGAAGCAAACGAAAAAGTAGACAAGGTTATACTTGAAGCAATTCAAAAAATAATTGTAGATGAAGGCTATACCTTGATTTTAAAAAAATCTGCAACGGTGGCAAGCGCAAGCGCACTTGATTTAACTGGTGATATTCTTGCGATCTTGGACAAAGAGCTTCCTTCGGTCAAGGTATCGGATCCAACCAAATAACCTGAGATCAGGAGCTTTCAACCAATGGCTGATCCGGTTTTTTTTAATCGCGCTGGACCATTTTCTCTTTTGCAGTTGGCCGAAATAGCAAAAGCTAAAATATCAGGCACGGATAATCATGAAGAACTGTTTGAAGATGTTGCCCCGCTTGATACGGCAAGCGCAAGGGACGTTAGCTTTTTAGATAACAAAAAATACATAGATGCGTTTAGCAAAACCAATGCCGGTGTGTGCATAGTGCACCCCGATTTGGAATCAAGGGCCCCTAAGGGTGCCGTATTGCTTGTGACCGAAAAACCATACCAGGCATACGCAAAGGTCGCACAAGCGTTTTATCCAGACCAGCCATGCAAAGCGCAGATATCAACAAATGCCAGCATTGATAAGACGGCAACCCTTGGAAAAGGGTGTAGGGTTGATGACGGCGTGTTTGTTGGCGCCGGCGCAACCATTGGCGATGGTTCGCACATTGGCCATGGAAGCTTCATTGGTTCCGGGGTAAAATTGGGCTCCGGGTGTGTGGTTGGGCATAATGTAACCATCCAATATGCTATTGTCGGAAACGGATGCACATTTCATCCGGGTGTAAGAATAGGGCAAGATGGTTTTGGCTTTGCTCCGGGGTCACCGCCCGAAGGACACATCAAGGTTCCGCAGCTTGGCCGTGTTTTGATTGGCGATATGGTTGAAATTGGATCCAACACCACCATTGATCGTGGCGCCGGCCCCGATACCAAAATTGGTGATGGAACAAAAATAGATAACCTGGTTCAAATTGGACATAATGTTGAGATTGGAATGGGTTGCTTTATTGCCGGCCTTGTTGGCATTTCAGGTAGTACAAAAATAGGTAATTTTGTTATGCTAGGTGGGCAATCTGGCTATGCCGGACACATAAAAGTAGGTGACGGTGCGCAAATAGCCGCTCAAAGCGGCGTTATGCGCGATGTTGATCCTGGCTCTAGGCTTGTGGGTGCGCCCGCCATACCGGACCGCGAATTTTTCCGCCAAGTTGCGGCATTATCAAGACTTGCTAAATCAAAAAATATTAAAAAAGGGAAACCTGAAAATTGAGTCCAGAAACCACACTTGACCAAAACAGAATCATGGAAATGATTCCGCACCGCGACCCGTTTTTACTGATTGACCGGGTGGAGAGCGTAAAGCCGGGTGACTCAGCGACCGGAATCAAAAATGTTACAGGCAAAGAAGATTTTTTTCGCGGCCATTTCCCCGGTCACCCTATAATGCCGGGCGTTTTGCAAGTTGAAGCTATGGCGCAAACTGCCGGCGTTTTAGTGGTGGCGACATTGGGGGCCGAAGCCGAAGGAAAGCTGGTTTATTTTATGACCGTTGATTCTGCGCGTTTTAGAAAGCCCGTAACCCCTGGCGATGTGCTTGAGCTTCACGTTACGTTGAAGCAATCAAAACGCAATGTATATAAATTTGACGGCAAGGCCATGGTCGGCGATAAACTGGTATCTGAGGCCACTTTTTCGGCAATGATTGTTGACAGGTGAGCAACCCCATCAAACACCACCATTAATCGTTGAAAACGATAAGCGTAACAATGCGTAACATTGATTGACTTGAGCCCCAAGAGAGCGCGCTTTAAACACTCTTTAGGCGAACTTTTCTTATGGAACATTTATGAGCAACATTCATTCAACCGCAATAATCGAAGACGGCGCAAAAATAGGTAACGATGTAAAAATTGGCCCTTATTCAGTAATAGGGCCCAATGTAACGCTTGGTGATGGCGTTGAAGTTTTATCCCATGTGGTTTTAAGCGGGATTACATCAGTTGGTTCGGGTACGCGAATATTTCCATTTGCTTCTATCGGGTCAGAACCACAAGACCTTAAATATGGCGGCGAGCAATCGCGTCTGGAAATTGGTGCTAACAATACAATCCGTGAACATGTAACCATGAACCCCGGAACCGAGGGCGGGGGAATGCTAACCAAGGTCGGCGACAATTGTTTATTTATGGTTGGTGCCCACATCGCTCACGATTGCCAGATTGGCGATAATGTAATTTTGGTAAATAACGCAACCTTGGCCGGCCATGTTGAGGTTGGCGATTTTGCCATTATCGGCGGCCTGTCTGCGGCGCACCAATTTGTACGCATTGGTAAGCATGCGATGCTTGGCGGGATGAGCGGTGCCGAAAGCGACGTAATTCCCTATGGCATGGTTGTCGGCAATAGGGGCGGGCTTTCGGGGCTAAACCTTGTTGGCATAAAACGCCGCGGATTTAACCGTGAAACAATTCATTCACTGCGCAATGCCTATAGATTGTTGTTTGCCAATGAGGGAACAATGGCAGAGCGCATCAAGGATGTTGCTGAAATGTTTGACGGGGTTGAGCCCGTGATGGAAATAATTTCCTTCCTAACCGCCGATTCATCTAGGTCGTTTTGTCAGCCAAAGTCGGAAGATGGCGCTTAACGCTAAACATAAAATCGGAATAATTGCCGGCGGTGGCGAACTGCCTCGCAGAATTATTGCCGCTTGCCAAAAAAGCGGACAAGATTTTCACGTAATTGCCTTCAAAAACCAAACGGACAAACAAACAACTCAAGACATAGCTGATAAATGCGATTGGCTACGCCTTGGTGCAATTGGCGGCGCAATAGAAATATTAAAAAAACAAAACTGCAAAGAGCTGGTGATGGGCGGAAAAATACGTCGCCCTGGCCTTGCTTCTCTTTTGCCCGACCTCAGGACCATAAAATTTTTTTTAAAAACAGGCGCCATGTCTTTGGGTGACGATGGCTTGCTTTCGGCCATTGTCAAAACATTGGAAGAAGATGACGGTTTCAGGATTATCGGCGTTCATAATGTTTTGCCTGAATTATTGGCATCCGAAGGCATTATGGGAAGCACCGCGCCCAGCGAAGCGGATATGAAAGATATAAAAACCGCAATCCATGCGGCGCTCGATTTGGGGCGTAAAGATTTGGGTCAGGGTGCGGTTGCGAGCAAAGAAAACATAATAGCCCTAGAAGACAAAGACGGAACCGATGCAATGATAGCCCGGGTTGGTGGTCTTGGGGTTGATGGCGGCGTTTTGGTCAAGGTTGTGAAGCCCGGGCAAGAGCGCAGGGTTGATCTGCCAACCATTGGGGTTGAAACGGTTGAAGGTGTTGCCAAGGCAGGCCTTAATGGTATTGGCGTTGAAGCCGGGGGCGCAATAATAGTTGACCGCGAGCGCGTTGTTGATAGCGCAAATAAATTAGGCGTGTTCATAATAGGTTTAGATATTTCTGGATTTAAATAATGAATTCGATAGAAAATTCCACCATACCAAATGTCTTTATAATAGCAGGCGAAGCATCGGGCGATGCATTGGGCGCAAACTTGATGAAGGCATTAATAAAAAAAACTGGTGGTAAAATAAATTTTCACGGTGTTTTGGGCGAAAAAATGCTAAAAGCCGGCGCCAAAGCCGGGGCGATAAGCATTTTTCCCATGTCCGACCTTTCGGTTATGGGCCTAACCGAAGTTTTACCAAAATTACCAACCATAATGGGGCGTATTAAGCAAACCGTGCAAGAAATTGTTCAGACAAAACCTGACGTTATTGTAACCATTGACGCACCTGATTTTTGTTTTCGTGTTGCTAAAAAAATTAAAAAATTAAATCCGCACATTCCCATTGTTCATTATGTTGCGCCCAGTGTTTGGGCGTGGCGCCCGGGTCGGGCAAAAAAAATAGCTAAATTTGTCGACCACCTGCTCTGTCTTTTGCCGTTTGAGCCTAAATATTTTACCGATGTCGGCATGAATGCAACCTTTGTTGGCCATCCGGTAATTGAAAGCAAAATCGGTGGCGGTGATGGCGAAGATTTTAGAAAACGCCATTCAATTTCTGAATTTGCACCGCTGTTGATGGTGTTGCCGGGAAGCAGGGCGGGTGAGATTTCGCGCCTGTTGCCGGTTTTCGGTGAAGCTGTTGGTTTGCTAAAACATACGTATCCGCAAGTGGAAACCGTGGTTGTTACACTTTCAGTCACCCATGACAAAGTATCATCGGTTGCAAAAAGTTGGTCAGTCAAAACAACAATAGTTGGTGAGGATGAAAAATCAGACGCTTTTGCCGCATCCGATGTGGCGTTAGCCGCTAGTGGTACGGTTGCGCTGGAGCTTGCGATGGCCGAACTTCCATCTGTCATTGCATATAAAATGGCACCGTTAACCGCATTTTTGGCCAAACGATTAATCAAGGCAAAGTTTGCAAATATTGTTAACTTGGTTCTGGATCGTCCGGCAATACCCGAGCTTTTGCTTGAAAACTGCAATCCTGATAAACTAGCCGCAGAAATTTCGGAACTTTTTGATAGCCAAAACGCAAGAACCAATCAGCGCAAAGCATATTCCGAGGCCATGGCAATGTTAGGGCTTGGAACTATTTCTCCGGGTAATCGTTCTGCCGATGTGGTGCTTGGCTTAATTGAAAAAAAACAATAATGGGGTTTGATAAAATGAATGCACAATCTTTTCGTTTTTTGCACACAATGATACGGGTCAAAGATTTGGATAAATCAATTGATTTTTATACCCGCCACTTAGGCATGAACGTTCTTCGCCGTAGTGATTACCCAGAGGGAAAATTCACCTTGGCCTTTGTTGGTTATGGCTCAGAAACCGATGAAACGGTTATTGAGTTGACCCATAATTGGGACATGGAAGAAAATTATGATTTAGGAACAGGGTTTGGTCATTTGGCCATCGGCGTTCCGGATATTTATGCGACTTGTGATAAAATGGCAAAAGAGGGGGTTCCTATTCCGCGCCCGCCCGGGCCAATGAAGCACGGAACCACGGTGATAGCCTTTATCGAAGACCCCGATGGCTACAAAATAGAACTTATCGAGAAAAAATAAAAATCAACCAACCTCTTCTTGCGTGGTGACGCGAATATCCGAATGCAGGGTTCGGTGGACCGGGCACATGTCGGCTATTTCTAGCAATCGTTTGCGTTGTTCATCCGATAAGTCGCCGATAATTTTTATGTTGCGGTGGATGTGGTCTATTTTTGCGCTCTTGTTTTTACAGTCGACACAATCTTCGGCGTAGCTTTTTTCGTGCGATAGGGTGACCACCACGTTTTCTAATGGCCATTTTTTTCTATCGGCATACATTCGCAACGTCATCGATGTGCATGAACCAAGGCCAGCCAACAGCAAATCATATGGCGAGCCGCCGCTGTCGTCGCCACCAACCTTTTCAGGTTCATCAGAGCGAATAATGTGTTTGCCGCCAATAGACACCCACTGGGAAAACCTGCCTTCACCGGTTTCGCTAACCACAACGGTTCCGGGCGAAGATTGGGGCGCGTTATTGGGCTTATTTACGTTTGTCAATTGGAGCAAAATCTCTGTGTGGGGCCCCGGTGTAAAGCTGGCGCGGACGGCCAATTTTTTGGCTGGGGTCTTCAATCATTTCGTTCCACTGGGCAACCCAGCCAACAACACGGGCCACCGCAAACAGGACGGTAAACATTGATGTCGGTATACCCATGGCTTTGAAGATAATGCCGGAATAAAAATCAACGTTGGGGTAAAGTTTCTTTTCGATGAAATATTCATCTTCCAACGCAATTTTTTCCAACTTCATCGCCAGCTCCAATGTCGGGTCATCTTTGATGCCCAAATCGTTTAGAACCTCATGGCAGGTTTGGCGCATAACCTTGGCCCGGGGGTCATAGTTTTTATAAACCCGGTGGCCAAAGCCCATAAGGCGGAAAGGATCGTTTTTATCCTTGGCGCGCTTCACAAACTCTTCAACCCGGTCTGCGGTGCCGATTTCTTCCAACATATTAAGAACCGCTTCGTTGGCGCCACCATGTGCCGGACCCCAAAGCGAAGCAATGCCCGAAGCAATACAGGCAAACGGGTTGGCCCCGGATGATCCGGCAATGCGCACGGTCGAGGTCGAAGCGTTTTGTTCGTGGTCGGCATGAAGAATTAAAATGCGGTCCATGGCCTTGGCTAAAACCGGGTTAACCACATATTCTTCGCACGGGTTGGAAAACATCATGTAGAGGAAGTTTTCCGAAAACTTTAGGTCATTGCGCGGGTATGAAAACGGTAGCCCACGTGAATAACGATAAGCGTTGGCCGCAATAGACGGCATTTTGGCAATCATCCGGGTGGATGCAATAAACCGATGTTTGGGATCGGAAATATCGGTGCTGTCGTGATAAAACGCCGAAAGCGCGCCAACCACACCAACCATAATCGCCATCGGGTGGGAATCTCGCCTAAATCCACGAAAGAAGTAGTTAATCTGTTCGTGCAACATGGTGTGATAGGTGATGCGGTGCAGGAACTTTTCTTTTTGTTCATGGGTCGGCAGCTCACCGTAAATCAAAAGGTAGCACACCTCCATAAAGGTTGAGCTTTCGGCCAGCTGTTCAATCGGGTAGCCGCGATAAAGCAATTCACCTTTTTCACCGTCAATGTAGGTTATTTCAGATTGGCAGCTGCCGGTCGAGGTGTAGCCCGGATCATAGGTAAAACACCCCGTTTCGGCGTAAAGCTTGCGGATATCAATAACCGATGGGCCAATACTGCCCTCAAGCAGTGGCAATTCCCAGCTTTGTCCTGTTTCATTATTGGTAAGTGTGTATGACTTACTGGCTGATTTGGGATCTGGCATGCTTTCCTCTCTGGTTTGCGGCGCGGTATTTTCCCGCACTTATTATTTTGTAGCTACACCCGTTGAAATCAACTTGATTTAAACAACCTAATATAGAAAAACTGGTTGATTATCGCCATCTTAGTGCTGATTTGAGATGGCATCATCAATACGACCAATGGATTCCTCGCGACCAAGAACTTCCATCACCTCGAATATTCCGGGCGATGAATTAGATCCGCTAAGCGCCGCACGAAGGGGTTGGGCCACCGCACCTAATTTGCACCCGTTTTCTTCGGAAAAAGCCCTGGCTTTATCTTCAAGTGCCGAGGCCTTCCAATCAAAAGTTTGGGTCAATATAGCACGAAAACCAGCCAGTTTGTCAGCACCATCACCTAAAAGAAGCGCTTTTGCCTTTTCGTTCATCTCAATGGGTCTTGATTTGCAATAAAATGCAGCGTTTTCAGCAAGTTCCACCAATGTTTTAGCACGTTCCTTTAGGCCCGGCATCCCTTTTTTAAGCCTGTCTTCGGCTTCGGGAGAGATGTTTTCACCTAAAATACCGGCTATTTTGGGAAGTGCTAATTTGGCCAAGCGGAAATCATTGGCTTCGCGCATATAGTGTGCATTTAGGCTGGTTAGCTTATCCATATCAAAGCGCGCCGCCGCTTTGCCGACATCGGCGATATCGAACCATTCAATCGCTTGTCTGCGCGATATGATTTCATCATCCCCATGCCCCCAGCCAAGGCGCAATAGATAATTGCAAAGCGCTTCGGGCAAAAAGCCCATTTCTTCGTACGCCTCAACCCCAAGCGCACCATGGCGTTTAGATAGTTTTTTGCCATCAGACCCGTGCAAAAGCGGCATATGGGCAAACTGGGGTAATTCCCAGCCCATTGCCTTGTAAAGCTGTATCTGCCTGAAGGTGTTTGTCAGGTGGTCATCACCGCGAATTACGTGGGTTATTCCCATATCATGGTCATCGACCACAACCGCCAGCATATAAGTCGGCGTGCCATCGGCGCGCAAAAGCACAAAATCGTCCAATTCGGTGTTTTCCACACTTACGTCGCCTTGGATTATATCGTTCAGTACGGTTGTGCCGGTTTGTTCCGATTTAATGCGCACCACCGGGTCAACGCCTGGGGGCGCTTCGGATGGGTCGCGATCGCGCCAGGTTCCATCATAACGCATGGGCTTGCCCGCAAGCTTGGCCTTTTCGCGCATTTGTTCCAGCTCTTGCGGTGATGAGTAGCAATAATATGCCTTGCCCTCGGCCAGAAGCTTTTTTGCCACATCAACATGGCTTTGCTGGCGTGAAAATTGGCTTATGGGCTCTTCATCCGGGTCGAGACCCAACCAATGAAGTCCGTGGATAATGGCCTTTGTCGCCTCCTCGGTGGATCGCGCGCGGTCGGTATCTTCTATCCTTAGCAGGAACTTGCCCCCGGTGTGGGTGGCGTATAGCCAATTGAACAGCGCCGTGCGCGCGCCGCCAATATGCAAAAAACCTGTGGGTGAGGGGGCAAATCTGGTAACGACAGTCATGATTGTAAAACAAATCCTCGGTCTTGGTGTTGTTTTGGCGTTATATTGAACCGGAGTGGGGTTTAGCACATTTATAAGCCCATTCAAAAGGATATTGGATGCACATAAGCGGGGGCTTGGTGTTTTGCGTCAACAATTAGGCATAAAAACCAGCATAAAAACCATTGTTACAGCCGTTAGCGCGGCCGCACCACGCAGAGCGTGGCTTGAGCTTGTCAGCGCCCTTGAACAGGAGCGTGAACGTTGGGTTTTATGGATACCTGTTGTTTGTGGCGCGGGGATAGCCACCTATTTCTCGCTCGGCTTTGAACCGCCTTTGTGGTTTGGCCCCATATTTACCTTGATTGGCGTCCTAGGCGCACATCAATTGTTAAGGCGGGCAGGTTCGCGCCTGCTTGTTGCAATTGCACTGTCTTTGTTTGGTATTGGTTTTTCCGCCGCGCAATTTGCCACATGGTCACAAGACGGACCGCCGTTGGAAAATGAAATTGGTCCGGTTGATGTAAGCGGGCAAATAAAAAAAATTGAATACCAGCCAAAGTCCATCCGGGTAACTATGGAAAATCTGCGCATTAGCGCGCTTACCCCAGATAAAACCCCGCATTTGGTAAGAATTGTTATGGCGGCAAAACAGCCACCGTTTAGTAGCGGCGACTGGATACGCATTCGCGCAACATTAAAACCGCCATCGCCACCCGCCATGCCCGGTGCGTTTGATTTTCAACGCCAATCTTTTTTTTCTGGCCTGGGTGCGGTTGGTTTTTCATTTGGTACGGCCGTGATTGAAGGCAGCGCAGCAAAAACAGGCATCGCGGCAATTTCTTTTTTTGTTGAACGCTTAAGGGAAAAAATAAACACATCGGTCAGAGGCGCAATTGAGGGCGAAAGCGGTGCCATAGCCAGCGCGCTAATGACCGGCGATCGCGCGGCAATCAGCAAAGACGCAATGTCGGCCATGCGCGATTCAGGGCTTGCGCACCTGCTTGCTATTTCCGGGCTTCATGTCGGGTTGATAGCGGGCATTTTGTTTTTTTCGTTACGCGCACTTTTGGCGCTTGTTCCGGGGTTGGTGCTTAGGTATCCGGTAAAAAAATGGGCGGCCCTGGTCGCGATAATTGGCGCGCTTGGTTATGCCATTGTTTCGGGCGCAACGGTGCCGACCCAACGCGCGTTTCTTATGCTTGCATTTGTGATGTTGGCGGTAATATTTGACCGTCAGGGTATTTCAATGCGCGTAGTCGCATGGGCGGCAATGGCGATTTTGTTAATTTCACCTGAAAGCATTTTGGGCGCCAGTTTTCAACTATCATTTGCCGCTGTGGTGGCGCTGGTGGCGTTTTACGAAGAAATTCGCGACAGGGAAAAATACCAAAATTACAAACGTTCGTTTTGGCGTTATGGCGTTGTTTATGTTTTGGGTGTGGCGATGACAACACTAATCGCCGGTCTGGCAACCGCACCCTTTGCCGCATTTCATTTTAATTCGGTTGCAACGTTCGGGCTTTTGGCGAACTTGCTTGCGGTGCCATTAACCGCAATGTGGATAATGCCTGCGGCCGTTGCTTCTTTTGTGCTTATGCCGTTTGGTCTTGAAAACATCGCTTTGCAGGCAATGGGGGCTGGGGTTGAAATGGTGATTTGGGTTGCCAAAACGGTTTCATCTATTCCCGGCGCGGTCAGGGTAACCCCGGCATTTCCCATGTGGGGATTGGTGTTGGTTGTTATGGGTGGGTTGTGGGTCGCACTGTGGAAACAAAAAATACGTTTTTTTGGCTTTCCCGTTATTGTTTTGGGCATGACAAGTTCGATTTTTATGTCACCGCCGGATATTATTGTTTCTGCCGATGGCGATCTTGCCGCGACACGTTCAAGCGATGGCGGCTATTTGGTTTCAACATTATCAAAAGCAAGGTTTGAAAGAAACATCTGGCTACGTCGCGCAGGGCTTAACAAGGCCGATGGCAAGTGGCCGAAA
>JAOULV010000226.1 GCA_029881835.1 Rhodospirillaceae bacterium | reverse complement strand
GCGCAGATTTAACCGCCCGAAACGTGGTAATAACCGGTGGTACCGGCCAGCTGGGTGCGGGCGTTACCCAAGCGTTTTTGGATTTGGGCGCAAAGGTCCATATTCCTGCGTTTAATGCCAGCGAGGTCGAACGCTTTGCCCTTTCCACCCATGAGCGGGTTCATATTACGCCCGACATAGATTTAAGCGACGAACAAAGCGTCGTGAAATTTTATTCATCCGTACCGACGTTATGGGCCTCGGTTCATTTGGCTGGCGGGTTTGCCATGGCGCCACTGACAGAAACATCGAAAGATGATTTCATGCAGCAAATAAACATGAACGCCTTAACAGCATTTTTATGTTGCCGTGAAGCGGTTAAAAAAATGGATAAAAGCGGTGGGCGCATTGTAAATGTTGCCGCCCGCCCGGCACTGGAGCCCCGAAGCGGGGCAGGCATGGTCGCTTACAGTGCGGCAAAAGCCGCCGTTAGTGCCATGACTCAAGCGCTGGGCGAAGAATTAAAAGAAAAAAATATATTGGTAAATGCGGTGGTGCCGTCAATTTTAGACACACGGGCCAACCGCGAAGCCATGCCGGACGCAAATTTTGCCGCCTGGCCCAAAATTGATGAAGTCGCCGCAACAATTATTTTTTTAACGTCACCGCAAAATCAAATAACCAGCGGATCGTTGTTAAAGGTTTATGGCCGCTCTTAAAGGTATTGGCTATTCAAGCGTTAGCGGTTCAGCAATATCTGCGTCACCAAACAGCGGGTAAGTTTTGGAATCAAACAATTGGTAATGCCACCATTCATTGCGGTAGAAATCCCACCCTGCAGTGGTCATCAGGCCCATTAACAAAAGGCGGTTTTTGGTCGCGGCCGGGCTTATTTGGGTGTTGCCGTGGTGGCTTTTGGGGGTGAAGGCATCAAAGCCCGTTCCCATGTCCAGCATCACCCCGTTTGCCTCGTTAACCAAGGTAAGGTCAACCGCCACCCCGCGCGAGTGGGGCGAGCCGCGCCGTGGGTCGGCCAGAAATTCAGGATCAGGGGTATGGTTCCACAGCTTCCACTGCGCTTCGCTTGGCCTGAAAGCATCAAAAATACGCAAGCGCCAGCCCTGTTCAGCGGCCAAGTTAACGGCTATTTTCAGGTGGTGGGCGGCTACTTCGTGCAAAAAACATTGCGCCCGGGCGTAAACCGGTTTTTTAGTGAAATTATCACTAGTGGCATATTTAAGGTCTAGTTCGACCCCGTATTCTTGCTCGGTAATTTCTACAAGCATCTGTGGCTCCATAAGTTTTGAAGTAGTATAACCTGTTTTGTGCCAACCCCCTAGGGTTGGAAGCTAAATCTTTAACGGAAAAAACATGAACGAAAATCAGCCATTGATGTTAGGTATCGACAGCGCGACCAGCGTTTGTTCGGTGGCGCTGGTTCAGGGCGATAAAACCATTGGCGCAATTACAAAAAAAATGTCGCGTGGCCAAGCCGAAGAACTGTTGGTCATGGTTGATGATGTTTTAAAAAAGGCAAACATTACCCCAACCAATATTGATTGCGTTGCGGTTAGCGTTGGCCCCGGTTCATTTACCGGGTTGCGTATTGGCTTGTCTGCGGCCCGCGGGCTGGCGCTTTCAATATCCCGACCATGCATTGGGGTTAGCACCTTTGAAGTAACGGTCGGGACCATCATTGCCGACAGCGAGAATTATAAAAATATTTTAGGCCAAAAAAAAATACTTATCGCAATTGAAACCCGGCGCGAAGATATTTATGCGCAATTGTTTGATGAAAATTTTTTACCGCTGTCAAATGGTGCGGCCTTGCATGAAGATGAACTTGTTAAAATAGTCGGGCCATACACAGAAGAATTAGTGGTTGTCGGCGATGGTGCACCACGCGCAATTGAAATGTTAAAAAATAATGGGATAAATCCTGCCGCCATAAACCCCAACTTTGAACATAGCGCTGCTGCGGTTTGTGAAATTGCAAAAAACAAATACAGCAAAGGGATGGACGTTTCGCCGCCTAAGCCGCTTTACCTGCGCCCACCGGAAGCAAAAATCCCCCCGCCCGATAGCAGGGCAATTAATACTGCCAATGCTGGGGCACAAACGAAACTGTAGAAAAATAAAATTATGAAGATAATTTCCATCACCCACAAAAATGTGGAACAGCTTGCCGAAATATTGGCCGAACTTCATGCCCGTGCGTTTACCATTGCCACCCCTGAAGGCAATGAAAGCTGGGGGCTGGAATCAATTCTTTCCAGCCTTAGCCAAAAAGGCGTGTTTGCCCTGCTGGCAACATCAAACGATGATGTTCCTTTGGGTTTTGTATTGGGCCGTGCGGTGGGGCCAAATGAAAAATATGACGGCGAAGGCGAGATACTTACCATTGCGGTTGATCCGGCCAGTCAGGGACGGGGTTATGGTCAGCGTCTTTTACAAGACGCAATCGTAAGCGCGCGTAAAGCCGGGGCAAAAAAAATGTATCTTGAGGTAGCCAGCGATAACGATGTTGCCATCGCTCTATATAATAAGTTCGGTTTTAAAAAAATTGCCCGGCGCAAAGATTACTATGTGCGCAAAACCGAAGTGGTGGACGCGCTTATAATGGAAAAATCAATCTGAGCATTTTTTGATATTTAGCGTTTTGTTATCAGCAAATTAAAAACCCCGTCGCCATCGCCACCAGCCTGATTGGGCGTTTCGGGGGATAAGGAAACAATCTCGTGGCCAAGCTCAAGCGCACTGCGGGGCACGTTTTTTAATGGTTCGGCTCCTTTAAGGCGTATATGGCAGGTCTCGCCCACGGCCATTTTTTCTATCAATAATTTGGTCCGGACAAAGGTCATCGGGCAGATAAGCGTTGTAATATCCAAGAAATAGTCAGCTTTAATACTGGGTTTGGGGCCATTCATAACTTAAAACTCACTACAACCTTGCAATATTACTAACATAGTATTTATATTGAGCCCCAACAGTACATGAAATACTGTGAATAAAGTACTTTTTTCATTTTATAGCGAACCAAAAAAATCATGAGA
>JAOULV010000225.1 GCA_029881835.1 Rhodospirillaceae bacterium | reverse complement strand
ATGCGGCAATAAAAGGTGTTGATGACCTTAAATCCGCACAACACAGCACCGAGCCTGCAGTGTTGGTTGAGGCCGCGCTTGATTCAATGCTGGCTTCGCTTGATCCGCATTCTCAATACCTAAGCCCCGATGAATTAAAAGAGCGCAGAGTTTTTGCTAGCGGAGAATTTGGCGGCTTGGGAATTCAGGTAACAATGGAAGATGGTCTGGTCAAAGTAATAGCCCCAATTGAAGATACCCCCGCCGACAGGGCCGGAATAAAAGCGGGTGATCTTATATCGCATCTTGATGGCAACTCCATAAAAGACATGACCTTATCAGATGCGGTAAAAATAATGCGCGGTCGCGTCGGAACAAAAATTCGCATAACAATTATTCGCGAGGGGGTAAGCCCATTTGACGTAAGCATAACCCGCGCGGTGATACATGTGCGTTCGGTCAGGTGGCGGGTTGAAAAAAATATAGGCTACATTCGCGTCAGTAGCTTTACCGAACAAACCGAACCAGGATTAAAAGAAGCATTCGCCGCAATAAAAAAAGAAGCCGGCGATAGCGTAAAGGGATACGTGCTTGACCTTAGAAATAACCCTGGTGGTCTTTTGGATCAGGCGATAATTTTGTCAGATATGTTTTTAGATAATGGCGAAATCGTTTCCATAAGGCCGCGCAGAAAAGATTCCTCAAGGGCGTATTCGGCCGAACATGGCGATATGTCTGATGGAAAGCCGTTGGTTGTTCTTATAAACGAAGGCTCGGCCTCGGCCTCGGAAATTGTTGCGGGCGCGCTGAAAGATAATTCCCGCGCCGCCATTATGGGCAGGCGTTCATTTGGCAAGGGTTCAGTGCAAACAATTCAGCAACTGCCGCTAAAGGGCGCCTTACAACTAACCACAGCGCTTTATTATTTTCCTTCGGGAAAATCGATACAGGCCTTGGGTGTATTGCCCGATATAGTAATAGATGTTCCGCCCAAAGAAGCTCAGGTTGACGAGAAGGCCGATAATCAGGATCAAAAACCCAAAGCGGCCAATGATGAAGACGGGAAAAAAACAGATAAAACAGATAAACAGGCGCAACATATTATGCGCGAAGCCGACCTGCCCGGAGCAATCAATGCCGAAGGCGACTATTCAAAGAAATCTGTGGCGCATCTGGATATCGGTTCATGCCCCGGTGCGGGAATCGACAAAAAGGACAGGGAGCTTGGCTGCGCCATCGCTTACATCAATTCATCATCGCCGGATGCGTTTTTGGCAAAAATGGGTGGATCGCTAAAATCCGAAGCCCCGGCCATGTAATCTGCCGTATTGGCGCTACCTAATTGAAAAACAACATATTTTAGATGATTTTGGTGAAAAGTACCATGGTATGTGGCGCCAACCCCCTAATCTGTAAAGACTACAATTTGATACAAATTTATCCAATAATTTCAATAAATTTGTTGACTTTTTGCCCCCTCAAACCCTACTATCTGGGTAATCAATAAAAAAGTTCTTATGTGTGTGCTCTATGACGGCCCGGGTTGATGACTCTTGGGGGGAAACCGTGTGGAGTTTTTTTGTATGCGCAATTTGCCGCATTTTAAATCTCCGCAAAGTCGATGTAACGGTAACTGAACTTGTTTTTATTAATCTGCGCTAACATATATTTATAAGGCAAAGCCTTAAGAGACAGCGCAAATTTGAAAGGTACTACGATGGCCACCTTAGATACCACAGGAACCGAAGGCACCCCAATAAGTGCTGACGCCCTAACGGTTGATGTTTCCGCCGGCGACCCGGTTATAATCCCTGATGGATTAAACCCGGCAACAGCGGATTTTTCCCACGAAGGACCAGACCTGGTAATGACCTGGCCTGACGGTTCACAAGTTGTTGTGACCGATTACTTCATGGCGGAAAACCAACCGTCTCTAACCTCTACCGATGGTGCGCGCATTGACGGCGATATTGCATCGCGTCTCGCAGGTTCACAAACGCCCGGCCAAGTGGCCCAAGTTGGCGAAGGCGTTGCCGAACAACCCATCGGTCAGGTTGATACACTTTCCGGTACCGTCACCGCAGTTCGTGCCGACGGCACCAAGGTTGAATTGAAGCCGGGTGACCCGGTTTATCAAGGCGACATCCTTGAATCTTCCGCCGATGGCGCAATTGGCGTTGTATTGGCCGATGAAACCACGTTCTCCATGGCCGAAAATGGCCGCATGGTATTGGACGAAATGGTATTTGATCCCGGCACCCAAGAAGGTTCCGTTTCTCTTTCGGTTATGCAAGGTGTGTTTACTTTCGTTTCCGGCCAGGTTGCCAAAACCGACCCAGACGCCATGACCTTGAACACACCGGTTGCCACAATCGGTATTCGCGGTACCCAGGTTGGCCTTGATATTGCCGATGGCAAGGAAATGAAGGTTGCCCTGATGGAAGAAGCCGATGGCTTTGTGGGTGAAATTGTTATCACCAACAATGCCGGCGTTACCGTACTTAACGGGGCGAACGAATTTACCTCAATCGGTAGCTTTGAATTGCCCGCATCTTCTGTTGTGCAGATGTCCTCGTTTGATGTCGGCAATATGTTTGCAAATGCACTTAAAGCAATTCCGGTTCGCGGCAATGTTAACGATTTTGGTTTCCAAAATGACACCGTCAGTGACGGCAGTGGCGACCTTGATGTAAACGACCTTGCCGATTTTGAAACCGCTGCGGGTGGCGAAGATTCCGGACCAGCAGAAGTATCACCCTTGACTGTAGCAGTAGACGCCGCCGCCGATGCGGTTCTTGATGTTGCGACCACTGGCGAGGGCAGTTCTGGACAACCTGTTGAAGCCGCTGGCACGGACGATGCTTCGCGCACCACAACCGAAGCCGCACGCGTTGATGCACCTGCACCCGCACCAGCACCCACCGGACCGGTCGGCACCGTGGTTGATGGCGTGTGGACCGCACAAGTTGACGGCACCTATGACGGTAGCACAATCACCCTTGATCAAAACATTACCGGTGGTGCCGGAACCGATAACATTACAACCGGCGTTGGCAACGACACCGTTCAGG
>JAOULV010000224.1 GCA_029881835.1 Rhodospirillaceae bacterium | reverse complement strand
GAACGGTCAGGGCCTATACTTTTATTGCCAGGCACGACCACGAACAATACGCGGGACCCATGAGCATGGAAAAATGCGCAAAAATGGTGGCCGCAGGGGTGGGTGAAAAAGGAAGCTCGCTTGAATACCTTGCCAATACGGTTGAGCATCTAGATAAGATGGGTATCAAAGACACCGATTTGCACAAGGTTTTAAAGCTGGCGCAAGAAATTAAATAACGCCAATCCGAAACCACTTACCCGCACTTTGAATAACCACAGCTAAGGCAAGTATCGCATCCTTCTTGTTTTATCAATGTGGGCTGGGCGCATTTGGGGCAGGTTTTGCCCAAATATGCAGGCGCATCACCCTCACTGCCGGCAACGGGCGGGGTCATATTTACCACCTTTGCTTCCGGTTCGCTTTCAGGGGCAATGTGTTCGCCGCTTTTAAGAAAGCCGATGGCGGCCAAATGCTGTTCAATTACGCTGCCGATAGCGGCCAATAATGACGGCACATAGCGCCCGCCGACCCAATGTCCGCCACGCGGGTCAAACACCGCTTTTAATTCTTCGACCACAAATGAAATATCGCCACCGCGCCTAAAAACGGCCGAAATCATCCGGGTTAAGGCAACCGTCCAGGCAAAATGTTCAACGTCTTTTGAATTTATAAATATTTCAAATGGGCGCACCCGGCCACTGTCATCAAGTATATCGTTGATGGTTATATAAAGGGCGTGTTCGCTTTCGGGCCAGCGCAATTTATAGGTATGGCCATCTAGCCCACCGGGGCGTTCAAGCTTTTTGGTTAGGTGGTGAACGTTAGGCGGTGCGTTTTCATTTTCGCCCGGCGGGGTGGCAATCGGCTGGTCAAACGGCAAAGCTTGCTGTTGCGGCTGGGTTTTGGTTTTTTTATCGCGCACTTCTAATACCGCGCCGGTTACATCATTGGGGCGATAGGTGGTGCAGCCTTTCAATCCTAAATCAAATGCTTCCATGTAAATGTTTTTAAAATCATCAAAGGCAATTTCTTCGGGCACGTTGATGGTTTTGGAAATGGAGCTATCGACATATTTTTGTACCGCCGCCTGCATTACCAGATGGTCACGCGGGCTAAGGCTTTGCGCATCAACGAAAGCGTCGGTCAAGCGTGCATTTTCACCTTTTAGTTTTTTATACAAACGATAAGCATAATCGGTCACGTCTTCTTCTTTGCGGGTGCCATCGGGCTGCAATACGTGGCGGGTGTATTTAAAGCTAAATACCGGCTCCAGTCCGCTTGAAACGTTTCCGGCAAAAATTGAAATTGTTCCGGTTGGCGCAATGGATGTAATAAGCGCGTTGCGGATGCCGTGTTTTTTAATTTCTTCCCTAACGTCTGCGTCAAGACGTTTGATCATTTCGCCATTAAGGTATTGTTCGGCGTCATAAAGGGGGAACGCGCCTTTTTCTGCGGCCAATTTGGTTGAAGCTAGATATGCCGCGCGCTCAATTGTTTTCATCCATGTTTCGGTCAGTGCAACCGCCTGGGCCGAACCATAACGTGCACCCACCATAATAAGCGCATCACCAAGGCCCGTAATACCAAGGCCGATACGCCGTTTGGCGCGGGCTTCGTTTTCTTGTTCGGGCAAAGGAAAATTGGAAACATCAATAACGTTATCCATCATCCGAACGGCGGTGGTTACAAGTTTGGCCAATGCATCGGTATTGATGGCGGCATTATCGTCGAAGGGATTTTCAACCAAACGCGCAAGATTGACCGAACCCAACAAGCATGCACCATAAGGCGGCAACGGCTGTTCACCGCACGGGTTGGTAGCCGAAATTGTTTCGCAATAATTAAGGTTGTTAAGGCGGTTAATGCGATCAATAAAAATTACGCCCGGTTCGGCGTAGGCGTAAGTTGCGTTCATTATTTTGTCCCACAGTTCGCGCGCCGGAACAGATTTATAAACCGCACCATCAAAGACCAAATCCCAGTTATCACCAGCTTTGACCGCGTCCATGAACGGGTCGGTTACTAAAACCGATAGGTTAAACATGCGTAACCGGCCGGGTTCTTGTTTGGCTTCGATAAAAGCTTCGATATCGGGGTGATCGCAACGCATGACCCCCATCATCGCGCCGCGGCGCGATCCGGCGCTCATTATGGTGCGGCACATGGCATCCCAAACATCCATAAATGAAAGCGGACCAGATGCATCGGCGCCTATTTTTTTAACCCGCGCCCCTTTGGGCCTGAGGGTTGAAAAATCATAACCAATGCCGCCGCCTTGTTGCATGGTAAGGGCTGCTTCTTTTAGCGCGCCAAAAATTCCTTCCATTGAATCTTCGACCTCGCCCATGACGAAACAGTTAAATAATGTAACTTTGCGCCCCGCCCCGGCACCGGCCATGATGCGCCCTGCAGGTAAAAATTTAAAATCTTTCAACGCCTCAAGAAATTCGGGTGCCCATTTTTCAGGGTCGGTTTCGCTTGTTGCAACCGCATTCGCCACACGCACCCAAGTATCATTAACGGTTTTATCAACCGCTTCGCCGCTTGGGGTTTTTAGGCGATATTTCATATCCCAGATATGCTGAGAAATAGTTGAATGCTGCGACATGACGGTTTTCAAACTTTCAATTTAGGTTGCTTTCAAGGGTGGGGATTATAGCCGCTTTTTTATAAATGTTCACTATATGTTTCCACATGGTTATCCCGTGTGCAGACCATTAAAAAC
Source organism: Rhodospirillaceae bacterium (assembly GCA_029881835.1). Lineage (GTDB taxonomy): Bacteria > Pseudomonadota > Alphaproteobacteria > Rhodospirillales > Magnetovibrionaceae > DAOVVL01. Next base: position 353 of record JAOULV010000224.1, on the reverse strand, counting down.
CGCTAAAAACCCGCGCAACCTTGGGGTTTTCCTTTGATTTCAATAGTTTTCCCCGCTTCCCACAGGGAAAAACATGCACAGAGAAATATTATCAAAATGCGCTTAAGGGTGGCGGGCCTTTTTAAGAAGGCGGCAGGGCCTTGGGGTTTTGTGCCCGCCCTTGAGCATTTAGGCGCACGCACGCGGTTTCTATGCGCGATTGCAGTTCGGCCATAAATGCTTTTCTCTCCATCCCCGGCCCGATGGACGGAAGAAATTCGATTGTTATTGTGCCGGGGCGTTTTAAAAAACTGCGCCGTTGCCAAAACAAACCGGAATTGAGCGCCACCGGAACCACCGGAACATCAGCGCCA
>JAOULV010000017.1 GCA_029881835.1 Rhodospirillaceae bacterium | reverse complement strand
ATGTTCTTGCCCGATAGTTATAATCACCTTCCCGGGAATTATTTTTTTATTTTTATAGCCATAGTTGCTGAAAAATTATTGAAAAAACAATCAGTTAAAGGGAGGGGCAGGCCTTGAGTCAGAAACAAGGCGGTGGGGGAAAGCGGCCAGACGTTAACGCGCCATCGGGCGGCCCAGAAAAACGTTCAGACAACCCGCCGATTGATAACACAAACGATATAATTTTTGCCCGGCGCATTCGCGTGCTTCGCCGGGTGCTTGGCATAAGTGCGGCCGAATTGGACGGGCGCGCGGGGTTTGGCGCTGGCACCATCGGGCGGATGGAAAGGTCCGATCAGCGCATTTATGCATCGCATCTTTATAGGATTGGCGAAATTGCCGGGGTCGGGGTTGATTATTTTTATATCGGGCTGAGCGATGACGCCAGCAATGAAGACGTGACCAAGGCCGAGGTTGAATACCTGATGAATTGTCTGGAAATAGCAGGCAATGGCAATATTCGCGGTGACGCAAAAATAGTGGCCGAAATTATCGCCCGTGAGCTAACGGCAAATACCGAACAGGAACCTAAATAAGGCCAAATCCTTGCCCGCAATTTATCCCTAAATCTTGCTATTTGTGCGCTGCTTTTAAGCTGCTGGCTAGACACAAAACCTGTTTGGGGCCATATAAAGCCCTATGAACGAACTTGCTTTTATAAAGATGCACGGACTCGGCAACGATTTTGTCATCCTTGATCGGCGCGATGGGAAAGGCACCCTTTCGCAAGCGTCAGTGCGCGCCATAACCGATAGGCGTTCGGGCATTGGTTGCGATCAGTTAATTATAATGGAACCGGCCAATGCGGCTGAGGCCGATGTGTTCATGCGTATTTATAACCCCGATGGTTCCGAGGCCGGGGCCTGCGGTAATGCGACGCGTTGCGTGGCCGAATTGATGATGAATGAAAAAAAATCAGACCACGTAATTATTGAAACCATTTCAGGGTTGCTTGACACCGAGCGCACCCCGGATGGCCTTTATAGCGTTGATATGGGCCCGGCCAAATTTGATTGGCGCGATATACCGCTGAGCGAAGCGTGCGACACGTTGAACATGCCCATAAGCGAAGGCGGATTATCAGGCCCGGTCGGGGTATCGGTTGGCAACCCGCATGCGGTATTTTTTGTAGATGATGCCGAGGCGGTGGATTTAGCCAGCGTTGGCCCGGTGATCGAGCACCACAAACTTTTCCCCCAGCGCACCAACGTCGAAGTAGTGCAGGTTTTAACCAATAACAAAATTCGTCTTCGCGTTTGGGAGCGCGGTGCGGGTATAACGCGGGCCTGCGGTTCGGGTGCCTGTGCCGCGGTGGTTGCGGCGGCACAAAGAAAATTAACAGACCGCACGGTTGAGGTGGTGTTAGATGGCGGAAGCTTAAAAATTGAATGGCTGGCCGATAACAACATTTTAATGACCGGCCCGGTTGCCACAAGCTTTTCCGGCACAATGGCGCATGAATTGCTGGATAAATAAAAATGAATTCATTGCCCGAAAATAGCGAAGCACAGGCAAGCGGTAGCGGGCCAAAAATAGTGACCCTTGGCTGTCGCTTAAACACGCTTGAATCAGAAGTAATCCGTGAACAGCTTATCAAGGCCGGCAGCCCCAATGCGGTGGTAATTAATACCTGCGCCGTAACGGCTGAGGCCGAACGCCAGGCGCGCCAAACAATCAGGCGGTTAAAACGCGAAAACCCCGATGCAAAAATAATTGTTACCGGATGTGCCGCACAGCTTAACCCAAAACGTTTTAGCGAAATGGCAGAGGTCGACCGTGTGGTCGGTAACGAAGAAAAGCTTTTGGCCCATACCCTGTGGGGTAACGGTTATGAAAATGATGAAAGCAGTATTTGTGTTTCGGATATTTCCCAGGTGCGTGAAACCAGCGGACATTTGGTAAGCGGGCTTGAAGGTCGAGCCCGGGCATTTGTGATGATCCAGCAAGGGTGCGACAACACCTGCACCTTTTGCATTATTCCAACCGCGCGTGGGCACAACCGTGCGGTCAAATTAAGCGACATTGTTGCGCAGGTTAAAAAGCTTGCATCTGAAGGTTATAATGAAATTGTTTTAACCGGTGTGGATATTGCCGCATACGGCGATGACCTGGCGGATAATATTAGCCTTAGCGATGTTATTGAAACGGTTCTTGCAGAGGTTCCGAATCTTCCACGTTTGCGTTTAAGCTCGCTTGACCCGGCACGCATAGATGAAAAGCTTATAAATCTTTTTGCGGCTGAACCCAGATTGATGCCCCATGTCCACCTTTCCTTGCAAGCGATGGACACCATGGTGTTAAAACGGATGAAGCGCCGCCATGACCCGGAAATGGTTTTTGCCTTAATTAATAAATTGCGCGCCGCCCGCCCGGAAATTGCGCTGGGCGCAGATATAATTGCGGGATTCCCCACCGAAAGCGATGAAATGGCAACCAATACGCTTTCGGGTGTCTTGCAAATGGGCTTGGATTATTTTCATGTTTTCCCCTATTCACCCCGTCCGGGAACGCCTGCGGAAAAAATGCCGCAAGTAAACGCGGAAATAATCAAGGGGCGCGCCAAAGCGTTACGCGTTGCCGGTGATGCGCAATTACAAAAACGCCTTTCATCAATGGTTGGCAAAACGCTTTTGGTGCTGGTTGAAAAACCGGATAGGGCAAGAAGCGAATGCTTTGCCCTTATAAGGCTAGATAGCCCACAAACCCCGGGGTCAATTATCAATGTCTTGGTTGATGGGGTTGTTGGTGAAAACCTGTCGGGCCGTGTGGTCGCCGAAAAGTTTTTAAATAACGGATAGTTTTTATGAGCTGGTTTGAAAAACTTAAAAAAGGTCTGGGTCGTTCTTCGGCGCAAATTACTGACGGTATCGGAAACCTGTTCACCACCAAGCGCAAACTTGACGAAAAACTTTTGCAAGAATTGGAAGAAGTTCTTATTGCATCTGACATGGGGGCCAAAACCGCGGCCATGGTCGTTGGTGAATTAAGGCGCACACGTTTTGACAAAGAAATTAATTCAAACGAAGTACGCCAAGCGCTTAGCGATGAAATTGAAAAAATATTAAAACCCGTAACTGTTTCATTAGAAATTAATGAAACATACAAACCACATGTAATTTTGGTTTGCGGGGTAAACGGGGCGGGTAAAACAACAACCATCGGAAAATTGGCAAAACAATTTAGCGATTCCGGCAAAAGCGTAATGCTGGCCGCGGGTGATACTTTTCGTGCCGCGGCGATTGAACAGCTTCAGGTCTGGGGCGAAAGAACCGGGGCGATGGTTATTTCCAGCAAAATAGGCTCAGACGCCGCCTCGCTTGCATTTGATGCAATGACCCTGGCACGCGAAAACAATGCAGATGTTTTGTTGATAGATACCGCAGGGCGACTACAAAACAAAACTGACCTTATGGCCGAATTAGAAAAAATTGTCCGGGTTATAAAAAAAATTGACGAAACCGCACCGCACGATGTTTTGTTGGTGCTAGATGCCACCGTTGGGCAAAACGCCCACGCCCAGGTTGATACATTCAAGCAAATGGTGGGGGTTAGCGGTTTGATAATGACCAAACTAGACGGCACCGCCAAGGGCGGGGTGGTGGTAGCACTGGCGGATAAATTCAAACTGCCGGTTCACGCGCTGGGTGTTGGCGAAGGAATTGGCGATCTTAAAGAATTTACCGCCAATGATTTTGCCAAAAACCTGATGGGTCTAAACTAGGTTTAGTTTTCACTGCTTCCATCATCATCGGCAGAAAGCGCCATTTCCCCATTCGGATCTGATTGCACCATATCGGCAACCGCATCATAAGTTCTGGCGTTTACTTCCATCTGTTCTTTTAGTTCAGGATTTTGCCCACCAATATCACGAAAAAAAACTGCTGCATTACGAAGTAGATTGGCGGCTATTTCGGCGTGTGATGCCATAAGATATTCCTTAAGTTCTGGTTATTGCATATCTAGCTAAAGGGCAAATAATGTTTGCCAGACGTCAATAAACCCTAGCACACAAGAAATGTGGTGCAAGGGTAGGGCGGGAAGTTTTTTACACCCTTAAATTAAGATAATAACCCCTAGGGACATCGCCACGTAACGGCTGGCCGGAATCAAACACCCGCTTTAGGCGCGCAAGTGCGCGAATGTTTTCGGGCGATTCGGCCTCGCCCATTACACGGGCGCGAAAAGATACTTCTTCTTGTGCAAGATATGATTTGTGCTCAGGGGCGGATGTTTTTTTCGCGTTTTTGACGTTTTCTCCGCCAAAACCGCTAGCGTCTTTGCTGACGCTAAGGGTATCTGGGTTTTGCCCTGACTTGCGTTTACGCGCATCAAGGGCGGCCTGGGCGATGTTCACCCGGGTCGTGTTTGGCGAGGAAAATCTTGATATGTCGGACATAGGCAAATCCTCGCTCACAATGGTTAACTATTTATCAACCATGGCGAGGAGAAACGATGTTTTTTGCCAATTTTGGCAAAAAACAGCGCTGATATTCACCTAATACCTGATAATACTTAGGCTTTTACGTCAATTTGTTCGCCACGACCATCGGTGCTACTGGCACTTTCGGGTGCCTGCACGGAATCGGTCGATTGTTTGGCGGCTTCGGTAACCACTGAGGCTGCGACCTGTTCTTGTTGAACGGCCGAACGCAAGGCGGTTAAAGCCTGTTGAACGTTAATTGACGAACCTGCTGCTGTTACAGACATTTGTCTGGTTCTCCATTTCTTTAAGAACCCGCACCATTTGCTGGCGCTTTTAGGGTCTAGTTTCTATAGCCCGCTTCAAGAAGGTCGCTATTTATGCGACCCTTGACACACCTGCAGTATATGTCTTTTGAGGTTACTTTGCAACTAAGCTTAATAACATGTTAAAAACACACAGTTTTCTGTGCTATTTGCTATCTTTATAAGGTTCCAGACGACCCTGTTCAGCCCTGCTCAACCCTCTAGCGCGGCCACACCCGGAAGGGTTTTTCCTTCGATCCATTCAAGAAATGCCCCGCCTGCGGTGGAGATATAGGTGAAATCATCTGCCGCACCTGCGTGCGCCAATGCTGCCACCGTATCGCCGCCACCGGCAACGGACAAAAGCGTTCCTGCCTTGGTCAAGCGGGCGGCTGCCTGAGCGGCCGCATTGGTGCCTTTGTCAAACGGCGCAATTTCAAACGCACCGAACGGGCCGTTCCAAACAAGGGTTTTACATTTTGCCAAACGCTCTTCCACGTCCTTGATGGTGGCAGGGCCAATATCCAGCGCCATCATATCGGCCGGAATGGCATCAATGCCGACAACCTGATTAGCCGCACCGGCGGCAAATTCTTTGGCCACGACCACATCAACCGGAAGCACAATTTCACAGCCATGCGATGCGGCGTCATTAACAATTTTACGCGCTTCATCGGCCATATCTTTTTCACAAAGCGATGCACCGACATCCATGCCGTTGGCAAAAAGGAAAGTATTGGCCATGCCACCACCGATGATAATCATGTCGACCTTTTTCGAAAGGTTGCCCAGCACTTCCATCTTGGTTGAAACCTTGGCCCCGCCGACCACGGCGGCAACGGGCTTTTGCGGGCTACCCAAGGCACCACCCAGCGCTTCAAGTTCGGCCTGCATCAAACGCCCAGCAGCGGCGGGAAGCTTGCGCGCTAATGCTTCGGTTGAAGCGTGTGCGCGGTGGGCAGTAGAAAAAGCATCGTTTACATAAACATCGCCCAAGCTTGCCAGGGCGGAAGCAAAACCGTCTTCATTTTCGGTTTCTTCTTTGTGAAAACGAACATTTTCAAGCATTGCTACTTCGCCATTGGCCATAGAACCGGTAACGCTTTTGGCGCTTTCACCGATTGTATCAGTAGCAAATTTTACTTCCATGCCCAGAGCCTTGCTCATTGCTTCGGCAACCGGCCTTAAGGTCATTTCGGGAACAACCTGACCTTTTGGCCGACCAAAATGGGAAAGAATAATAACCTTTGCCCCCTTAGAGGTAAGATCCTTGATGGTGGGAACCGTGCGGTCAATGCGCGTGGTGTCCGATGGAACGCCGTTTTGCATGGGCACATTAAGGTCGGCGCGGACAAGAACCTTTTTTCCGTTTACGTCGATATCATCAATTGTTTTGAAGGTATTCATAGGTGGGTTCCCTTATTTAGGCTGGCTAAGGTTTAAATTCGATACTTCATGTCCGGGGAGGCCGAGTTTGATTTATAAGCATGATTTATTTGCCCAGAGTTATGCGGATATGGGCAAAAAATGCAAGCCCTGTTGTGCTTATTTGCCTTCAATCAGGGGTAATTTAAGGGTTGCTTTCATGCCGCCTAGGTCGGAATGGCCCAGTTCCAGCGCACCGTTATAAAGTTCGGCCAGATCTGTGACTATACTAAGGCCAAGGCCCGATCCGGGCGTTGCCTCGTCCAGGCGTTTTCCCCGGTGAAGAATTTCGGCCAATTTGTCATCGGGCACCCCCGGGCCATCGTCTTCGATTATGATCAATCCATAAACCCCACTTAGTACGGTGGAAACCTTGACCGATTTGTTTGCCCACTTGCACGCATTGTCCATCAGGTTGCCGAGCATTTCTTCCATGTCTTGGCGTTCACCCGCAACTTTCAGGTTTTCCATATTGCCAATCGAGATTGTTATTTTTCTGTCGATGTAAATACGCTCTAGCGTGCGTTTTAATGACATTATTATATCATCAATATCTGAAACCAAACCCGGCACCCCAACCCCACCGGCGGCGCGGGCGCGTGATAAATGGCGGGTAATAAGTTCGTTCATGGCGGCAATTTGTTCGTTCACCATTTTACAACGATCGTCGCGCATGTTTGCCGCTTCATTTTGCAAAATTGCCAATGGCGTTTTTAACGCATGGGCCAAGTTGCCGGCATGGGTTCGCGCACGGGCAATTACGGCGGCGTTGTTTTCCAACAAAATATTTAGGTCCTTTACCAATGGTTCGACTTCGGACGGGTAATCCCCGACCATGCGTTCGGCCCGCCCGGCATGGATATCATGCAGGCGCGATTGCATTAGCTTTAACGGCCTAAGGCCAAGCACAACCTGCAGCAATACCGCAGCCGCCATCCCCAACCCCAGCGCCAATAATGAAAGGGTCAATGTTTCATTGAATTCTTCCATGGTTTTTTCAATTTCGCTGGCAGGCCCGGATGCATAAATTGTTATTTCATCTTCCAGTCCCGGCAGGGTAAAGGTTTCGGCGCTTATTCTTATGGGTTCCCCCCTGGGCCCGCTTGCGGAAAAACTTACAAGTTCGCCCAGATTTGGGCGCGGCATATTTTTAAGATCAAGCTCTTGGTCCCACAACGAACGCGAACGCGAAGCGGCCTTGGCGTTGATTGCAATTTCCCAATACCAACCGGAAAGGGGGCGAACATAATCGGGGTCGCTGGGGTGGCCGCGCATGGCAAAATTGCCATCGGTTACAATTGAAAAGGCCAACAGCTCTTCAATGTGGCTATAAAGGCTATTGTCAAAAGTATTTTCCACATGGGCGCGAAAAATTTGTGAAAGCGCTATCCCGCCAGCAACAAGCGCGATTGCCAGCCAGGCAACAGAAAATAAAACAAGGCGAAAACTTACCGAACGGGTAAACATCAAAAAGCCCTATTCAATCGGGGACATTGAATAACCCCGCCCCCTATGGGTTTTAATAAGATCGGGAAGGAGTTTTTTTCTAAGTCTGGCGATAAAAACCTCAATGGTGTTTGAATCGCGGTCAAAATCCTGATCATAAATATGTTCGATAAGTTCCGTTTGTGACACCACACGGCCCTGATGATGCATAAAATAAGACAACACTTTTAATTCATGTGCGGTCAGGGTTATGCCTTCGCCATTTATGGTAACCTTTCCGGTTGTGGTATCAAGCGACACAGGCCCGCATTCCAAGAGCGGTGAAGCGTGCCCGGCAGAACGGCGAATAATCGCCCGAACGCGAGCCAATAATTCTTCCATGTGAAAAGGTTTGGTCAGATAATCATCGGCCCCGGCATCAAAGCCTGAAACTTTTTCATTCCACGATTCACGTGCGGTTAAAATAAGCACCGGCATATCGCGACCATTTTTACGCCAATGCTTAAGAACCGTTATGCCATCAACCTTGGGCAAGCCAAGATCAAGAACGACCACATCATAAGGTTCGGTATCGCCAAGAAATTCACCTTCTTCGCCATCAGAGGCGACGTCCACCGAATAACCCGCATCAATCAATACGCGCTTTACCTGATTTTGCAGATCCGGTTCATCTTCGACAACAAGTACGCGCATTTATTTTCCCCGGTTATCAGTTATCCGCCCCAGCTTAAACATTAAACTCTATCAATCGGATTGTCCTGCTTGCTTAAGGGCCTTTTCCGAATCGTGACCATCAACCACCAAAAGATCAAGATTGCTGGCGTCAAAAGACAGTTTCACAATATTTCCCTGTGGCGTCAAAAGTTTGATTTCATAAACCAGGATTTCAGCGCCGTCGCTGGCATCGGTTTCTTCGGATTCAAGCTCAACCTCAAGGATTTTGCCCTTGTAGGTGGATTCTACCTTTTCCAAAAGTTCCATCAGCGGCCTGATTTTACCTGCTTCGAGCGCTTGGCGTGCGGTTTCTTGGTCATCGTCATCGGCAATGGCCGACGGCGCAAACACCGCCAGCGAAGCCGTTATTACCGCCAAAACCAAAAGCTTCTTTAATATCCAGATGGGTGATGAAAAGTTATTTTTTTGTTTCATGTTTATATCCCATTTTTTCATGACCAAAATAACCATATCGCCGCTATAGCTATCGCAAGTGCTATTGCCGGGCGAACAATACCGACATTTTTAATGTCACTTGCCCGAATTCGCGCGGGTATGTTTTTGATACCGGTTATCATTGCCCGGGGAAGATTTTCCCGTGATATAAAGCCATGCACAACAACCCCGCCGATATGGACAAAGATTAAAAATCCCAAAAGGTTTGCCACCCCTTCGTGGATATCGCCGCCAAATCCTATGTGCGCCAGTGGCCCGCGGTAGCCGTCTTCGCTGGTCATCATGCCGGTCAATACCGCCAATAATAAAACCGCCAATAATGCAACCACCATCCACCCGCCCAACGGGTTGTGGCCAACACTATATGGTGGACGAAAGGACAAAAGGCGAATTGAATAATCTTTTACGGTCGTCCAGGAAAATACAAAGTCCGCAAAAAGCGCATGGCGCGAGCCGATTACCCCCCAAACAAGCCTGAAAACGACAAAACCAAGCAAAATTGTTCCTGAATAAATATGGATATAAAGCAAAGATCCTTCGGCTTCCGAAGAAATCCACGCAAGCGCCACCATAACAACCATGGCCCAATGAAATACCCGGGTTGGAATATCCCAAACCCGCACCGGTTTATGGGTGTTTGCGTTTTGGCCGTTGGTGGGTTCGCTTATTTGGTGTGGTGATTTATGCATTTATTTGGGCCTAAATTGGTGTATTATACTTATCTATCTGTTTATACGGGGTTTTTATTGTGCCATCTCGGACCATATTGCTGGTTTCGGACATTAATAAAGCCCCAAAATATGATTTATATTATGTGGCAATGAATATGAACTCCCCCTGAACGGTGGCAAAATAACGCATTCAGGGATAGTTCAGTAAGCCGTGTATAAAGTTTAAACATATTCCACAAGCATGAAAGCCACTTAAATGAGCGACGCTGGCACACAAGACGGCAAAAAAACCAAGCGCGAAAGCCGGATGGTAAAAGTTTGGGATCTTCCGACCCGGGTGTTTCACTGGTCGTTAGTGGCGATGGTTTTTATCGGCCTTATAACCGGATACATTGCGCCGGAATGGTGGATGGGCCTGCATATTTGGGCTGGTTACATCACCGTGACGTTGCTTGTTTTCAGGTTGGTCTGGGGGGTGTTTGGTTCCGAATACGCACGGTTGGAAACATTCACGTTTAGCCCGGTTCATATTTTATCCCATATGAAAGAAATCATAACCCTTAGGCCGGTACGCCATTACATCGGCCACAACCCATCGGGTGCAGTGATGATTTTTGCTCTGTTGGTGGTGCTTTCAATAATTACCGTTTCAGGGCTTTTGGTTTTAGGTGGCGAAGAAAACCAAGGGCCGATGGCTGGTGCCGCATCATATGCAATAAGCGAAATCGCCGCGCCCGTTCACAGCATTTTTGTTGTGTTATTGGTCATAATGGTGGTGCTGCATATTGGCGGGGTAATTCTTGAGGGCAAAATTACTGGCGAAAATCTTGTTCGTTCAATGATTACTGGTCTCAAGCGTGTGCCCGAAGGCACCCCGCCTTTGGTTCACAGGCGCGCGCGCCCGTTAGCGGCAATTTTAGTAACGATGACATTTTTCGCAATTGGCGGGGCGTTGCTGGCAGCGTTTGCGACTATGCCGCCTTCGGGGCTTAACCAGCTTGAACCCAACAAAGTTTACGAAACAGATTGCGGTGATTGCCACCTGCCATACCACCCAAGCTTGCTTCCGGCAAAATCATGGGAGCAAATGATGGCGACCCTTGATGATCATTTCGGCGAAGATGCAACCCTTGGCGAAAAAAGCGTAAATGAAATTACCGCCTATCTGGTAAATAACGCTTCCGAAAAATGGGATACCGAAGCGGCAAACCGCTTTAGAAATGTTGACCCGGCCCACCCGCTGGAAATAACCAAAACCGCATACTGGATACGCAAACACGACGACATCAGCCCGGAAACATTTAAAATAAAGGGTATCGGGGTAAAATCAAACTGCGGTGGCTGCCATAGCGATCATTACACCGGTCGATTTGACGATCAAAAAATTAAAATACCAAAAGCAAAATAATTACAATTCCCCCTAAAGGAGTAACCATTATGAAAAATGCAAAACTTTTTTTAATTGCCGCTTCGGTGCTAGCAGTCATGGCAACCGGCGCCAATGCCGGGCCGCGTGAAGATATAATCGCAAACTTCACCGCCCAAGGTGCGGGCGCACCGAACCCGGCGGCTGGTCAAGCCATGTACAACGCAAATTACGCTACCGGTAAACCCGACACCCCAAAATGCCAATCATGCCATGGAGCAACGCCGCAAGATAGCGGTGAAACCCGCACCGGCAAGCACATTGACCCGATGGCGGTATCAAAAACGCCAGATCGTTATACCGATCCGGAAAAAGTTGATAAATGGTTTCTTAGAAACTGTCAGGGCGTTATCGGGCGTGAATGCACCGCGCAAGAAAAGGTTGATTTCATATCATTCATGATGACCCAATAAAAAACGTTTTTTACAACCATAAAACGAAGGGCGCGAATTAATTTTCGCGCCCTTTTTATTTTTTATTTTCCGCTTTCCGCGTTACTTGCAAAATCACTAATGTAAAAACCGAAAAAATCATTGGCAACATTAGCGCCAAGCCCCCACTTAACGGAGATATCAACCATTAAAAAACGGAGGGAACAATGGAACAAAAAATAACCGTTTCCCAAGCGGCAAAGGAATTGGGCGTAACGCGTGCAGATTTAAACAAACGCCTAAGCGCCGCCGGAATTGACGCATTTGAAGGCAAGGTAGATTTTGAAAAAGTACAATGCATCGCACCAACATTGGGGCGCGGTGATGCAATGTTAGAGCGCATTCGGGTGTTGCGGGAAAATACCGTATCATCGGTTAAGGTGGACCCGGCACGAATGAACGAAAAAGACCTTGAAAGCCAAATACAAAAACTTTCAACCGAGCTTATGGTCGAAAGCAGCCTTAACCACCGTTACGAAGCGATATTCCAAGAGCTGGCAAAAAAATTGGGCGAGGCACAAATATCCAGCGATGGTGATACCCGCGAATTGGCATTTGATATTTGCGGCTGGCTACGAAAACAAATTTCTACCGCCTGAAAAAAAATTGGGCAGAATTTTATCTTGCTTTTAGGCGCTCTATCTCTTTTTGTGCGCCAAGCGCTTTTTCGGCTTCGCCTAATACTTGGTATGCGCGCTCTAGCCTGACCCAACCTTCTAGGTCATCGGGGTTTTCTTGCAACCGGGCAGCTAGGCGCTCAACCATTGACCTGATCATTTCTTGCTGATCGGCACCGTCCATTTTTTGTGCATCAATCATTTGTTG
>JAOULV010000223.1 GCA_029881835.1 Rhodospirillaceae bacterium | reverse complement strand
TATTAACCCGGGGCCGTACCTTGACGTACATATGAGCTCAGAAGGGCTAAACTTTGCGTGCTCCAAATGCCACGGCGGTGATAACCACCTTGTGCAAGGAAGCCGTTATGCGGTTAAGGCCAAAGACCTTAGCGGCATTGATATCCCCGGTCGCACCGATGGTAGCCGGGCCAGTTGTGAATCGTGCCACGGCACGACACCGCATCCCGATACGGTCAATGCAAAATTGAATGACCACACCGATGTGTTGGCGTGCCAGACTTGCCACATTCCGGCGTATGCTCGTGGCGGCTTTCCCACCAAAATGTCGTGGGATTGGTCAACCGCCGGCAGGCTGGACGAAAAAGGCAAACCGATCAAAGAACACAACGACAAAGGTCATGAAACCTATAACGGTATGAAAGGTGACTTCACCTGGGATGAACACGTCATCCCTGAGTACCGCTGGTTTGATGGAACCTCAAGATACACTTTGTTAGGCGACAAGGTCACCGGCGAGGAACCCATATCCATCAACAACTATGGCGGTGGGCCGAACGATCCCAATTCCCGCATTTGGCCGTTCAAGGTCATGCGTGGCAAGCAGGCAATTGATAAGGGTAACCAGACCTTGGCCGTGGTTCATACCTTCGGCAAGGATGACAGTGCCTTCTGGGGCAACTACGACTGGGATAAAGCAATCGCAGCCGGGATGAAAGCCGCGGGCGCCGAATATTCAGGTGAATATGGATTTGTCGAAACCGAAATGGCGTGGCCACAAACACACATGGTCGCACCCACCGAAGATGCGGTGGCGTGTGAATCCTGCCACAGCGAAAATTCCCGTCTTAAAAATGTACCGGGGATTTACATTCCGGGCCACAGTCGTTTCGGTATGGTTGATACCATCGGCTGGCTGTTGGCCGGGCTTACATTGCTGGGTGTGCTCGGGCACGGTGCACTTCGCTTTTACATGAACCGCAAGGAGGGCTAAAATCATGCAGCGCATTTATATATTCAAGCGTTTTGAGCGGTTCTGGCACTGGACTCAGGCCCTGTTGATAATCACCATGATGGTAACCGGATTTGAAATCCATGGTACTTATGGGTGGATGGGGTATGAAAATGCCCAAGAAATCCATACCACTTCGGCATGGTTGCTTATCGGGTTATGGGTGTTTGCCATTTTCTGGCATTTCACCACCGGTGAATGGAAACAGTACGTTCCGACATCGGAAAAATTGGTGGCGATGATGCGTTATTATGTTACCGGCATTTTTACCCATGCACCGCATCCGCACCGCCAGACACAGTTAAGCAAGCATAACCCGCTACAGCGCCTTGCCTACTTGTTTGTTAAGCTGCTGATTAACCCACTTATCTGGATTAGCGGTCTGCTTTACCTTTATTATCCCCAGTGGGATGCATTAGGTCTGGGCTGGCTGGGTCTTGAGAATGTTGCCTTTGTTCATCTGGTGGCGGCATTTTTGATGGTGATATTTTTTATCGTCCATGTTTATTTTGCCACCACCGGACATACGGTTACATCGCACATCAAAGCCATGATTACCGGTTATGAGGAGGTCGAGGACTAGGTTAAATGCTAGCTTCGGTTATAGGCAGCTTTCTTGTCTTGGTTGGATGGCGTAAGGCAGGTAAAATAAATCTATCGAAAGCCATGCTTGGCGGGAGGGTTCTATGACCACCAGGCAACAAATTGTCGAAAGCATTGTTCACGCCGATAAAATCAGGCGCCTGACCAATATTTCCAAGTTTCAGGTTGAACGAAGGCTTGGCGCAAAACGCGACACTGGCAGCGATGCACTGGACGCGGAAAAAAAGAAATTTCTGGAATCCGAATTCAGTGAAGAAGAGTACGGCCTGTTGCGGCGCAAAATCATTGATGCCGCAAAGCAAGGCAAGTACGAGGTTGAGATAATGCGCTTTCCGTCCGGTTATTGCAGCGATGGCGGGCGGGCAATAAACAATTCTGAAAAGGAATGGCCCCTTAGCCTGCAGGGCAAGGCGCACAGTTTTTATGTTCTATGGAAAGAGCATGGCCACCCACGGGGGTATCGCCTAATGGCGCGTATAAATGATTATCCCGGTGGTTTTATTGGTGAAATCAGCCTGCTGATCGGTTGGCACTGATTTTTTACCGCATAGCCGTTTTGACAAGTTTGGCAATAATTACTTACATATTTCAGATAGGCGAGTGTATTCACCTAGTGTGTCTATTTTTGAATGAAGCCTATTGTCGTAATAGTTAATCTTGTCAGCCACAATGTCAAATGCCGCCCTTAGCACGCCCGACACTTTATTACCGAGCTCTTGTTTGGATGGGGCACAAATTTTGTTAATGTTATTTACCGTACCGTGTAATAATTGGTTTATATCGTTTAAGGCAATCTGGATGGCCTCGTAAGTGGCGTTTACATGGGTTAGTTCATGGTTGTAAACAACATCATAACGACAGCTTCCCTGTTTAATTTCTTTCGCAATATAAACAGTCATTGATTCTGGCGCTATTGTAACATCAAGATTAAAATCTTTAACACAGAAAGATACGCCATTTCTGTCGTGTATGGTTGGCGCATTATTGATTTGAAAATGTATGGGCGGTGAATTATTAATAAAACCTATTGCGCGCTCAGTAAGGCCATGAGTTTCAGTGGTTGCCCCATCTGGAAATTTGACACTTGGTTTGCCTACTATTGCATCAAGTTCACCGATTGATAAACTGTGGTTTAGGGTCATCGGCACTTTGGGTGTGCGTACAGTCACTGATGACGCTAACGATTGTGACGTCATAAATGACAACGCCAAAATCAAAGATAGCAAAAGTATTTTGTTGTTAATCATGATCCCCCATCAAACCTAGCAACGCCCCATCTTCATTGAAGTATAATTTTAGGCAAAACAAAGGTCAAGTAACCAGCCATTCGGAAATGGCGCGGTTTAATGCCCGCGGGGAAAATTTACCCAGCGTCATTAAAATTACGTTGCGCACACCGGCAACCACAATTGCTTTTTCTTTGTTACGAATTGAAATGCCGACCACGTCTTTACTGGTCATGGGGGTGTATTTAAACATTTTGC
>JAOULV010000222.1 GCA_029881835.1 Rhodospirillaceae bacterium | reverse complement strand
TGGGAAAAACGCCAGCTTGATTATCACGGTAAGCAGCAAAATACCCAAACCGAAATTACCCAGCGCGCTATGGAAAAAATTAAGGGCGTAAAAAATAGGTTTGGTCATAAAATAAAACCAACCAAAATCAACCGCCAAATCAAAGCGTGTAATCCCTTCTTTGTCGGTGTAACGGTCAAGCAAGGTTACTTCTTTGGCGCCGGCAAACATACGGCTTTTGCTTGCGGTGCTGCCACCCGGTTGAATTACAAACTGCGGGCCTAAGAAATCAGCTTGGTATTTGTCAATTTCACCATCCTTGCGGTGGACAAAGCGGGTGTTAACCGGTGTTTTTTGATCGGGCACAATTGCCGCTAACCAGTATTTATCGGTTATGCCAACCCAGCCGCCGGTGGTCGGGGCTTCGGATATTTTGCTATCGGCCATGTCCGAATAATCAATTTCGGTTAAGGTGTCATCAAGCACACCCAACAGCCCTTCATGCAAAATGAAATACCCGGTGACCTCTGGTGTGCCCCAACGTGAAAGAAGGGCATATGGGTTCAGCGCAATGGCTTTGTCTGAATTATTTTCAACCGTCTGGGTTACGCTGAACATATAATCTTTATCGATTGAAATTGTGCGTGAAAATTTTAAACCTTTGGCGTTATCCCATGTAAGTGTAACCGGGTTGGCTTCGCTTAACACGCCACCGCTTGATTGCCATTTCGTATCCGCACCGGGTAATTCACCCGCGCCAAAGCCTTTACCGACCCAACCATATTCGGCGAAGTACGAACCGATTTGCCCCTTGGGCGAAAGCACGCGGACTTTGTTATCTTCTTCGCGAAGTGCCACGTTATAATTTTTAAGCACCACATCATCAATTCGCCCACCAAGAAGGGAAATTGAACCTGTTATTCTATTTGAATCAATTAACACCCGTTCGCTTGTGCCAAGTAATTTATCAACAGAAACTGATTTGCTTTGCTCAAGGGTTGCAACGCCACCGGGAACGCTAACTTCGGGCGCACCGGGAACGGATACTCCGCCATCGGTGGGTTGGGGTGCGGTTCCGGGTGCTGGAGCTTGGCTAACAGTTTGTGCTGGCGGTGCATCGGGGGTCGGGAACATTGCCTGCCATCCCAAAAGGATAAGTCCGGAAAGGGCAATTGCCATAATCAGGTTGCGATAATCATGATCCATTATTTTAGTTTCCGTTTCCCCTAGACACCCAAATTACTAAACTTGGGTTGTTTTGTTGGTTTGTTTTAATTTGTCGCCACCGTGATTTATTTCCGGCACTGGGTCAATACCACCTTCGTGCCATGGATGACACTTAGAAATGCGCTTAAGTGCAAGAAATCCGCCATGTATTGCCCCACGGGTTTCAACCGCCTCGATCGCATAAGCAGAACATGTCGGATGAAAGCGGCAGCTGGAACCCAAAATCGGCGATATGGTCCACTGATAGGTTTTTATCAAAGCGCGAAAAATATGGGCCAGCGGCGTCATTTGCTTATATTCCCCAGCGCCGTTCCGGTTTTATTGAGCGCGTTTTTTAGGTCTTGTTTCAGCATATCAAAAGGGCGCTTTATCGTGGCCTGCCTGCCGATAATTACGTAATCAAATCCAGGGCTCGCAAACTCTGGCATTATTTCGTTGCAAACCGCACGCAGGCGACGCTTGGCCCTGTTGCGCCCAACTGCATTTCCGACCTTGCGGCTAACGGTAAAGCCGATACGCAAGTATTCGCCTGTATTATCGGTGTCAGATTCTGTGGTACGCGGGGTTTTCATAGCCTGAATTACAAGGCCGGGTGCGGCCCATTTTTTGCCCCTAGAGGCAACCCGAAGAAATTCCGGGCGGCGTTTTATACGCAAAAGTGCGCTCGCCATCAAAACAGTCTATCAGGCTGAAAGGCGCTTGCGCCCCTTGGCGCGGCGCGCTGCAAGTACGCGGCGACCGCCTACTGTGGCCATGCGCGCACGGAAACCGTGGCGGCGTTTGCGAACTAGCTTGCTTGGTTGGTATGTACGTTTCACGGGCTTTCTCCGTAAGTAAAATCAGGCTCGGGGTATAAGCCCCCTTGGCCCCCAAGTCAACGGCCCAAGGGCCGGAAATTGAGGATTTTTATATCATTACTGGTATCATTACTGGCGCTTGGCGCCATTGCGACCATATATTGTAGCCAAACACCCCTAATCCGCCCATAAAAAAGGTCGTTTTATGCAAAAAAGTCCCAATAAAAACAATAACTTAATAAGATTTGCCCCAATTTTGCTGATAATTTTGGGCGCGGGAGCGTTTTTTTTCTTCGGTTTTCATAGATATCTTTCGTTTTCGGCGATAGCCGAAAACCGGGTGATATTGGTTGAATGGGCCGGGGAAAACCAGATTTTGGCCATTTTGGCCTATATGGCGGGCTATGCGCTGGTGGTGGCGTTATCGCTACCGGGCGCGGTATGGATGTCGTTGGGTGGGGCATTTATTTTTGGCATTTGGGTTAACTCGGTCGTGGTGGTAATAGCCGCAACCATTGGGGCTACAATTATATTTTTGGCGGCGCGCAGCGCATTTGCCGACATGGCCCGGGCCAAGGCCGGCACCACCATAGCCAAACTGGAAGACGGCTTTAACAAAAACGCGTTTAATTATTTGTTGTTTTTGCGTCTGGTTCCGGCGTTTCCGTTTTGGCTGATAAATATTGTTCCGGCATTGTTGGGCGTGCGTTTGCGTACCTTCGTGGTTGCCACGTTTATTGGCATCATTCCCGGTACCGTGGTTTTTTCCAGTGTCGGTGCAGGGTTGGGCCATGTGTTTGAACGGGGCGAAACGCCTGATCTTGGAATAATTTTTGAACCACAAATATTATTGCCCTTTATTGCATTGGCGCTTCTTTCTTTGCTTCCGGTTCTTGTCAAGCGGATGAAGAAAAAAGGAAGCAACCTTAATGAATAAAACCATCACCGCCGATATTTGTGTAATCGGTGCCGGTTCGGGTGGTCTTTCAGTTGCGGCTGGTGCCCAGCAAATGGGCGCAAATGTTGTGTTGATTGAAAAAAATAAAATGGGTGGCGATTGCCTTAATAGCGGATGTGTTCCATCCAAGGCA
>JAOULV010000221.1 GCA_029881835.1 Rhodospirillaceae bacterium | reverse complement strand
GTGCGCTTGCCTTTGGTAGGCTTGCCCCACGGTGATACTGGATGACGACCGCCAGAGGTACGGCCTTCGCCGCCGCCATGGGGGTGATCTACCGGGTTCATGGCAACGCCACGAACGCTCGGGCGCTTACCGAGCCAGCGCTTGCGCCCGGCTTTGCCGAGCTTGATGTTTTGTTTGTCAGGGTTAGAAACCGCGCCGATTGTGGCAAGGCATTCGGCCCTAACAATACGAACTTCTCCGGACATCATGCGGATCTGGGCATAACCTTGATCCTTGCCCACCAACTGAACGTAGGTACCGGCGGAACGAGCAATCTGACCGCCCTTGCCCACCTTCATTTCCACGTTGTGAACAATGGTGCCAACCGGAATGTTGGCAAGCGGCAATGCGTTACCTGGCTTAATGTCAGCCTTGCTTGCAGATTCAATCTTGTCGCCAACGGCCATGCGCTGTGGCGCAAGAATGTATGATTTTTCACCATCTTCGTAAGTGATAAGCGCGATGAAGGCTGTACGGTTGGGATCATATTCAATCCGCTCTACGGTAGCCATGCCCTGTTTGCCCCGCTTGAAATCAATCATGCGGTAACGGCGTTTGTGCCCGCCACCAATACGGCGCGCGGTAATGCGCCCGGTGTTGTTACGGCCACCGTTTTTACGCAAGCCTTCGGTCAGGCTTTTTTCCGGACGACCCTTCCAAATTGAAGAGCGATCGACCAACACAAGGCCACGACGACCCGGAGTTGATGGTTTATATTGCTTGAGTGCCATTGTTCAATTCACCCTTTAACCTTAAAGACCTGACGTAACGTCGATGGACTGGCCTTCGGCCAGTGTTACGACAGCTTTTTTAATATCACCACGTTTGCCGGTGTGGCCGCGGAAACGTTTGTACTTGCCCTTGGTTGTAAGCGTATTAACCGCATCAACCTTGACCTTGAACAATTCTTCCACTGCTTTGCGAATTTCGGGCTTGCTGGCATCCAGCGGAACCTGAAAACAAACTTGATTGTGCTCAGAAATCAGTGTCGCTTTTTCGGTGATAACCGGGCGACGAATAATTTCGTACATGCGTTCTTTGCTTACTACTTGTTTATTGGTGCTCATTTCAGGCGCTCCTGCAACTTTTCAACGGCATCCTTGGTAAGCACCAACGTGTCACGACGCATGATGTCATAAACATTAGCACCCTGACTTGGCAGTACATCCAAACCAACAACGTTACGCGCGGCACGGGCGAAACCTTCGTCCACTGACGCACCGTCAATAACCAGTGTTGAACCCCATGACAGCTTTTCCATGTGCTTGATAAGCTGTGCTGTCTTTGGTGTTTTCATTTCTGCCTTATCAAGGATAAACAGCTTGCCTTCGGCCTGTTTGGCAGAAAGGGCTGTCTTCAACGCAAGGGCGCGAACTTTTTTCGGCAGGCTATGGCCATGATCGCGCTTTTTA
The DNA here is from genome assembly GCA_029881835.1 of Rhodospirillaceae bacterium. GTDB lineage: Bacteria > Pseudomonadota > Alphaproteobacteria > Rhodospirillales > Magnetovibrionaceae > DAOVVL01. The sequence goes on along the minus strand of JAOULV010000221.1, from coordinate 1,664 downwards.
GGGCCAAAAACGATACCGCCACCACGCATCTGCGGGGCACGGCTTGTACCTTGGCGTGCGTTACCGGTTCCTTTCTGGTTAAACGGTTTTTTACCGCCACCGGAAACTTCGGAACGACCCTTGGTCTGTTGGATACCGACGCGGCGCTTGGCAAGCTGCCAATTGACTGCACGCGCCAGGAGATCGGAGCGAACCCGGAGACCGAAAATCGTATCATCCAGATCGACTGTGCCGACCTTCTTGTTCTCTATGCTGATGATGTCCAACTTCATCTTCTTATTCCTTCACTTCGCCGGCTTCGGCTTCGGCTACTGGGGCCTCGGCTTCGGCGGGAGCATCGGCAGGTGTTTCTGCTGCTTCTGGGGCTTCGCCCTTGAGCTTGGCCGGAAACGGTAGATCACTGCTGTGTTTCTTTTTGATGGCATCGCGAACCAGAACCCAGCCGCCTTTGGAACCGGGAACTGCGCCCTTTACCAAAATCAGGCCTTTGTCGTCATCGGTTGCGACAACTTCAAGGTTGAGCTGGGTAACGCGGGTTGCACCCATGTGACCAGCCATTTTCTTACCTTTAAATACTTTGCCCGGATCTTGGCACTGGCCAGTTGAACCGTGGGCGCGATGGGAAATTGATACACCGTGTGATGCACGCATGCCGCCAAAGTTATGGCGTTTCATGCCACCGGCAAAACCTTTACCGATGGATGTTCCGGTCACGTCAACCATTTGGCCGTCAACAAAGTGGCTGGGTGCGATTTCCGCACCAACGCTAACAAGTCCATCGGCGGGAACGCGAAATTCAACCACTTTCTTTTTTGGCTCAACCTTTGCCTTGGCGAAATGTCCGCGCATGGCTTTGGTTTGGCGTTTTGCTTTGGCAACACCTACGCCTAGTTGAACTGCTGTATAACCGTCTGTTTCCACAGTCTTCTGGGAAATAACCTGGCATCCGTCTACTTTAAGTACCGTAACAGGTACATGGGTGCCATCTTCCTTGAAGACGCGGGACATACCAACCTTGAGTGCGATCATTCCGGTGCGCATTGGTCCCTTTTTCCTTTTTCTTGGGGTCTAGTTAAGTTTAAGACCCGGGGTTAAAGTTTAATTTCGACGTCAACACCGGCCGCAAGGTCGAGCTTCATAAGCGCGTCCACGGTTTGTGGTGTTGGGTCAACAATATCTAGTACACGCTTGTGCGTGCGGATTTCGAACTGTTCACGCGACTTTTTATTAACGTGCGGTGAGCGCAAAACAGTAAATTTCTCAATCCGTGTAGGAAGCGGAATAGGACCGCGAACCTCTGCGCCGGTGCGACGCGCGGTGTTTACGATTTCACCAGCGGACTGATCCAGTACACGGTGATCGTAAGCTTTTAAACGGATGCGGATGCTTTGATGTTCCATCTGCTTTTATACCTATTCCTAAAATTTAATGACTACCCGACAATCGGAATAATCAATCTTCCTGTTACCAGAGTTTAAGCAATCACCTTCGCCACAACGCCCGCACCAACGGTACGGCCACCTTCGCGGATAGCGAAACGCAGGCCTTCGTCCATGGCGATTGGCGCGATTAGCGTTACTTCCATGGAGATATTGTCGCCCGGCATGACCATTTCGGTACCTTCTGGCAGTTTGACCGAACCGGTAACGTCGGTGGTACGGAAG
>JAOULV010000016.1 GCA_029881835.1 Rhodospirillaceae bacterium | reverse complement strand
ATAAATTATCATCACTAAACAAAACTTCCGGCACCGGAAGGTCTGAAAGGTTTTTTAGGTATTCAAGCGATGCTCCTTCAACCGCCAACCCGCTTTGCCCATCACCCACTTTGGCAACCAAGTCCGGACCCGATTGCATAACCACCCTATAAACATCACCCACACAGCCACCGCTTAAAGGGCGGATGGCGCTGACTTGGCGGTTGGTAATTTTTTCAATTTTTTGTTCAATTTTCTGTTCAGGCACGCCCAATGTGTTGGTTCCTTAAATATCGGCCGAGCTAGCCAAGGTGTTTTGATTTTATCTCATCCAACAGGCCGCCCGCGGCATTTTCAATCATTTCATAAACAGAACCAAACCCGCCTTCATAATAGGGGTCGGGAACATCGCGAATATTTAGCCCCTTTGCAAAATCCAAAAACATTGCCAGTTTATTTTCCTGCCCCTTTGGGCATATGGCCCTAAGGTTGTGGTAATTTTCGCTATCCATGGCTAATACGTAATCGAAACGTTCGAAATCGGCCCTTGTGGCCTGGCGTCCGCGCAAGGAACTTATGTCTATGCCCCGGCTTTTGGCCTCGGCCATGGCCCGGCGGTCAGGTGGTTCGCCCACGTGATAGGCGGCGGTTCCGGCTGAATCTATTTTTATTTGGCCGGAAAGACCGGCATCTTCGACCATGGCCCGAAACACTCCCTCGGCGGTGGGGGAGCGGCAGATATTGCCAAGACAGACAAAAAGAACACTTATCAAGATACCCTCCAGCAATATTTAATAGGTAATTTGCGGCAGAAATCTGCCATTTATTTATTGTAACCGTTGAGCCAACAAAGCATATTATATTTAAGATAATTTAATTGATCTTAAATATAATGGATGATAATTTTTAAATCAAATAAATGATCTTAATTTGTAAAATATACTAAATTGTACTTCTATGGTTGTTTTCAAAGGTAGCCGTACAAAACGCATTGGCAACAATGTCCGCGATCGTTTTTTTTACTAGGTGCTCAAACAATGCTCGAATTTGACCAGAACCAAAGCGCCATTGCAAACAATCCGTGGTGGCGCACAGGCGCAATTGATGACCGTTTTCGCCGGCTAAGCCCAAGGCCGTTTATTGCGGACCTAGAAGCATTGTTGCAATCAGGCAATGATTCCTCGGTTCTGCCGACACTTGTTGTGGGCCCATCGGGCGCGGGAAAGACCGTTTTGTTGCACCAATTTATCCAAAAACTACTGTCCAGGGGGGTAAGCCCGGGGCGGGTTGTCAAAATATCTTTGGATATTCCGTGTCACATAAATGGTGATTTGGGCGAAATAGCCAAAGGTTATGTGGCGGCCGCAAATAATGATGGGGCGGGCGGATACTTCATAATTCTTGATGGTGTCCATGTGCTGGATGATTGGGAAGAGCAAATTAAAAACCTCGCCACCACCAACCCTGATTGGCGCATTATTGCTTCATCAATTATGGCCCCGCGCTTTAGTGGCAACCAAACCGCAGGGCGCGACGTGGAAAAAGCATCGGGCGGATATTTTTCCAGCATTATTTTGCCGCCAGTTACATTTGCCGAATTCATCCAGTTTCAAAATCTTAAAAGCAAAATTTTTGACGCTTATGGAAAACTGCACGACAGCGAAGCGTTGAACAGCGCATTCACTGATTATCTTGCATGGGGCGGTTTCACCGATGCGGTCATGGGTTTGGGCCCCCAGCGCGTTGATATGGCGGAAATTACCAGCCAAAGCATTATGCGCGGGAGCCCGGGGGTTTATGGGGTTGGCGATGTGGGCGAACTTTCACGCCTTTATGCCCATCTGGTCCACGGTCTTGCCACCAGCTATTCAATTGAAACGCTGGCAAAAGAATTTGCCATCGCAAAAAACACAATTCGCAAATATCTGGATTACCTTGAAGCCGCTTTTTTAATCAGGCGGGTTTGGCGCATTGATGGGCAGGCAAAAAAGTTTGCCCGCCAGACCCAGTTTAAGGTTTATTTGATAAACCCATCACACCGCGTAGCACTTTTTGGTCCCAGTAAAATAAGCGACCCCATTAGCGCGCGCATGGCTGAAAATGCGGTCATCAGCCAGTTCGTTCACAGCAAAAGCCTATCCAGGCTTTTTTACGCCGAATGGAAATCGGGCAATTCAAACCGCCACGTATCGTTGGTGGAAATGCCGGAAAAAGGCACCCGCCCGGTCAAATGCATCGAAATAGACTGGTCCGACAGGGCATTGGCGTTGCCGCAAAAAATTCTTGCCGACATGACCGCATTCATGGATCAAACCAACCCCCAGACCCCGTCAAAAGTTTTGACCCGAACCATTCCGGGCAAACGTTTTGTCGGTGAGCATGAAATCGGTTTTTTGCCGGTGGCGGTCTGGTGTTGGGCCGTGGGCAAACCGTTGGCAGAACGGATAGGGTAATTTTTAAAAATCAAGCCACAAAAAAACCGGAAACAAATAAATGCTTCCGGTTTAATTTTTTGTAGCAATAATTTTTTTATTTATTGCCGTGAATTTTTGCGTTCATCCGCAAACGCAGCGCATTTAATTTAATAAATCCGCCCGCGTCTTTTTGGTCGTACGTTCCGCCTTCTTCAAAGGTAACGGTCGCTTCATCATAAAGTGAATTGGGTGATTTGCGCCCGGTAATAATTACGTTGCCTTTGTAAAGTTTGGCCCGCACGGTGCCGCTAACCGGCATGGATGCCTTATCGATTGCCGCTTGCATCATTTCGCGTTCAGGCGCGAACCAAAAACCGTTGTAAACCATTTCGGCGTATCTGGGCATCATTTCATCTTTGGCGTGGGCCGCACCACGGTCAAGCGTGATGCTTTCCATTGCCCGGCGCATGGCCAGCAAGATGGTGCCGCCGGGGGTTTCGTAAACCCCGCGCGATTTCATCCCGACGAAACGGTTTTCCACAATATCAATGCAACCAATACCGTTTCTGCCGCCCAGTTCGTTTAGTTTGGCGAGCAAGTTGGCAGGTGATAATTTTTTACCGTTAATTGCAACCGGGTCACCGGCAGCGAAATCAATTGTAATTTCTTCCGCCTTATCGGGCGCGTTTTCGGGCGTTACCATGCGCGAAAGGATTAAATCAAAATCCGGTTCGTTCCACGGGTCTTCTAATATTTTGCCCTCGCTGGAAATATGCAAAAGGTTGGCATCTTGGGAAAACGGGGCTTCGCCACGCTTGTCCTTCGGTACCGGTATCTGGTTTTTTTCGGCATAATTAATCAGGTCGGTGCGTGAAATCAGGTCCCATTCACGCCACGGCGCAATAATTTTGATGTCGGGGTTGCAGGCATAATAACCCAGTTCAAACCGTACCTGATCATTCCCTTTGCCGGTGGCACCATGGCTGACCGCATCGGCGCCGACTTCCCGCGCAATTTCAATTTGCCGTTTGGCAATTAGCGGGCGCGCAATGGATGTGCCCAGCATATAGGTGCCTTCATAAAGGGCGTTGGCCCGAAACATCGGGAAAACATAATCTTTAACAAAGGTTTCGCGCAGGTCCTCGATATAGATTTCCTTGATACCCATCATTTCGGCTTTTTTGCGCGCCGGCTCTAATTCTTCGCCTTGGCCAAGGTCGGCGGTAAAGGTCACCACCTCGCAGCCGTAGGTTTCTTGTAACCATTTCAAAATGATGGATGTATCAAGCCCGCCCGAATAGGCCAGCACCACTTTTTTAATCTTCGTTTTATTGTCACCGCCCATGGCCGGTTCCTTTTAAATTATTTGGGGTTGAAAGTTGAAGCGCAGTATAAGGCAATTAAAAAGCCAATCAACTGTTAAGCCACGCTTCAACATCGCCCTGCATGGCATCAAAGGCGCGATAACCAAGGGTTAAAAAAGCATACTGCCCGTCATCGGCGCACACGATTGAAGGAAATCCCTTTACCCCAAAGGCCCGGGTCTGGTTAAAATCAAACTCAACCAGTTCGCGGGCAAGCGGGCCGGTAAAAAGTTTTAAAAACTTTTCTTTATCGACCCCGGCGTTTGCCACAATTTCAGAAATTACATCGGTATCTGTAATGTCTTGGCCGCGGGCGTAAAATTCACGTTGCAGGTCATGATAAACTGCCAAGCCCAGTTCGGGGTTTAATTCGCGCGCGCAAACCACCGCCCGGCACGCCGGTTCGGTATCATAAATAAAATGATCGTCATTCATGCGGGTGTAATCAAACGGCTGGCCGGTTTTCTTTTGTACTTCTTGCCAATGATGGTGGACATAAGTTTGCATTTCGCCCTGCCAGCTTTCGCTGGTGTATGGGCGCAAACCCCCCATCACCACATGAAATTGGGCGCGGTCATTTAATATGGAAATTAATTTTTTAAGTTCGGGTTGAAACCCCCAACACCACGAACACATGGGGTCGGCAAAAAGTAAAATATGTTTGCCCGGTCCCGGCTCAAAAGATTTTTCATTTTTTTTCGCACCGCCTGTAACGGCGTTTTGTTCGGGCAAATCACAAACTTCATCGGCGCAATAATTATCGTCTTTGTCGTTACCCATGATTGTTTTGCCCTTATCCGCCGGCGGCACGTTTTTGTTTTAATGCTTTTAGCTTGGCATTTTCTGAAGCAGATTTTAATTGCCCGCAGGCGGCCATTATGTCGCGCCCGCGCGAGGTGCGAATGGGGGCGGAATACCCTTCATCATTTAAATAATCGGAAAAACGATGCATGGCGTTGTTTGACGAACATTCATAAACCGAACCCGGCCACGGGTTAAACGGTATTAAATTGAACTTGGCATGAACATTATATTGGCGCATCAAACGCACCAGTTCTTTGGCATCGGCCAAGCTGTCGTTCACGTCTTTTAACATTACATATTCCATTGTAATGCGCCGGGAATTGCGCGCCGATGGGTAATCGGCGCAAGCTTGTAATAATTCGGCAAGGGGATATTTTTTATTTATCGGCACAAGCTCATCACGCAGTTCATCATTCGCGGCATGCAGGCTTACGGCAAGGCCGACATCTAATTCTTCGGCGCAACGTTTCATCATTGGCACCACACCCGACGTTGATAATGTGATGCGCCGTTTGGAAATTGAAATACCTTCACCGTCCATGGCAATTTGCAAAGCCCGTGATACATTTTCAAAATTCAATAACGGCTCGCCCATGCCCATCATGACCAAATTTTTTAATTTGCGCCCGTCAACCCCTGATGGCCATTCTTCCATTTCGTCGCGCGCCACCATTATTTGCCCCAAAATATCGCCGGCGCTTAAGTTGCGAACCCAGTCCATGGTTCCGGTATGGCAAAAAGAACAATTAAGCGAACAGCCAACCTGGCTGGAAACACAAAGCGCGCCACGGTCTTCTTCGGGTATCATTACGGTTTCGACCTCGCCCCCTTTGGCCAAGCCAAGCAACCATTTGCGGGTGGTGTCTTCGGAAATAAGGCTCTGGTTTATGGTCGGGCGGCCAACAATAAAATGTTCGGGCAGGCGTTGGCGCAAACTTTTTGACAGGTCGGTCATTTTGTCAAAGTCGGTCTCGCCACGGTGATAGATCCAATGAAATAACTGGCGCGCACGAAAAGCCGGCTCGCCCAGCAGTTCCATTGCTTCGGCAAGTTCTTGGCGGCTAAGGCCCACTAGATTTTGTTTATCGCTGTTCATGTTGGCGCTGATATACGCCTTTATTCACAAATTGCAAAGAAAAGCTAAGCCCAAATATTGTTATCTATTTGATACCGCACGATTTTGCCGCAGCATTTAGGGCCTTGGTAAACCCTTTGAGGGAATAAGTATCGGTGGTTTTGGTTCCCCGGCTTGATATGCCCTTTAACACCATGGTTGTTCCCGCGCGCATGGCCGCAACCATGGCTTCGTCGCTTTTTTTATCGTACGTCCACGCGCTTTCATTTTGGGTAAACATTTTAAAGGTTTTTTTGCCGTCTATGGTGGCGATGGCATCTTCACCACTTTTAAAATCATAGCCCATTTGAAAGCTAACTTCATTGATGGTGTTTTCTTGCGGGCGAAAGGTGACAATAGCAAAAATATCGCCACGTTTTTTATAATCGCCCACGTCTTTGGTTGGTTGTGATGAGGCAAAACAAACACTACCGCCCGAATCGGCCTCTTTAAATGCGGTCCAATCCCCCGATTCAACCAATAATTCGGCCCTTGCCGTTGAACCGATGAAAGTTGCGCCAACGATAAGGGAAATTAAAAAAACAAATGCGGCTTTGTTATTTAGCTGTTTCATTAAACGTCTTGTTCCTCGTCATCAAATTCTGCGCCCAGTGGCGGGTTGCCTTTGAATTTTTCCATGTTTCTAAGTATCGGGCCACCGTGAACATGGGGGGTTAAATCTTCGACCGGGCCGCCCGCACTAACCGGGCGGGGGGCAAAACGACCAAAGCTGATTACCCTGTCATACATTACAATAGCAGCTGCAACCGAAACGTTAACGCAAAACCTGGTCGGTATTTTTATTATGAATTCGCATTTTTCGCTTATTGCCGGGGAAAGTGATCCACGTTCCGGCCCTAAAATATACGCCGCCTTTGATGGGTGGCGAAAACTGGGCAGTTCAATTGAATCTTCGCATAATTCAACCCCGACCAAACGGCAGTCATCGGGCAATATCATCGATTGGCAATCGGGGAATTGGTAAAATGGAATATGCCCGGTTGATTTTGAAGTATCGGCCAAACCGCCCACCCGTTCGGGGTAGCTTGCCGCCACGGTAAAAGCAAAACTGGCACCAAAGGCATGGGCGGTGCGAAAAATCGCGCCCGCGTTCATCGGTTTGGAAATGCCCTCGACGCCGACGCCGAAATATCCCCGAATATCACCGGGGTTGGTGGTTTTGTTCATGCTTAAGACCTATCTTGCTATTGCCCCAACATGGCCAAAACGCCCCCATTTTGCAAGGAAAACAGGCCGCCAGATCCCCGGTATTAGGGGTTATCCCTATATCGCGGTGTATCCGTGTGGGGTAAGGTTTTTTTCAGGCCATAGTTGCCATGGGGAGTGACGGCAGACATTGGCCAAGAAACCTAAAATATTTTATTTCAACGGGAGGTTATTATTTCATGCTTAAAAAAATCTTTTCAGTTTTTGCTGTAATATTTGCGCTGGGCGCATATGTGGCACCACTCACGGCTTCGGCCGATGATGGCAGTGTTCATCATGTAATTTTTCAAATTAATGCCGATGATCCGGCACTAATGAATTTGGTGCTTAATAACGTTGAAAACGTTAAATCCGAATATGCAGCGGTTGGACAAAAAGTGCAAATCGAAGTCGTAGCGTACGGCCCCGGTTTAAACATGTTGTTGGCAAATTCGCCTGTCGCGCCACGCGTCCAAAATATGTCTGCATCTAGTGATGATATAAGTTTCGCCGCATGCGGTAATACCATGAAAAAAATGTCTAAAAAAGCAGGTAAGGATCTTGAATTGCTTGCATTTAGTAACGTCAAAATGGTTCCCGCCGGTGTTGTCAGAATTATTGAATTGCAAGATAAAGGCTGGCATTACATTAAACCGTAAACTGCGACATATCTAAAAATAAAAAAGGTGTTTGGTTAATTAAATCCAAGCACCTTTTTTATTGGATTTTTATAATGAATTTTTACGAACAAAAAATGCCGCAATATTTTTTGCGTGCTCAACACGGGCCAACACCAAAACGTTGCCGCCTAAAACTAAAATCGCACCAATTATGGCCTCAGGAGCAAAAACATAATCTTCAAAAAATACCGATAATGTTAATGCCACCACCGGAAACAGCACCGAAGCATATGCCGCCCGCCCGGCACCAATGCGCCCCAACAATGTAAGATACGCACCAAAGGCCACGACCGATCCAAACAACGCAAGATATAAAAGCGAAGAAACATATTCAATTGATGGATCAAAGGTGAATTCAGATCCTGAAAAATAAGCAAATATAAACGTAAATATTGAACCATAAAGCATGCCGTATGTGTTGGTCTGCATAACCGGTAAGCCCCGGCGTTGGTTGCGGGCCGATGCCATGTTGCCAAGGCTGGCTAGGGTGGTGGCAAACAGGCAAAGCGCTAAACCGAACGCGCCGTCATCGGCAAAATTAAAATTTTCAATTTCTGGGCGAAATACCAGCATCAACCCGCCAAGGCCCAGTACCGCCCCGCCAACCACCCTGAAGGTTGCCGGGGTCTTGAAAAAAATACGTCCGAAAATAATATTCAGCGGAACAATGGTTGAAAAAACCACCGCCACCAATCCGGTGGTCAGGTAAGCGCTTGCAACATAAAAAACATAATAATTAGCGGAAAAAAGAAGCAACCCTTGTAGCGCAATCCACAGATGGTCGCGCACTGGATAACGCATATCCTTGCCGCGAATAACCACCCACGCAATAAGCACCATAGCGGCTATAAAAAACCTGTAAGCGACCGACACATCGGGCGGAACAGTTCCCAGTTGAAACTTGATGGCAAGCCAGGTCGAGCCCCAAATCAAAACGGTGGTCATATAAAGAACGAAAGTGTTCATTTGCAAAGCGGCCTGATAATTTTTGGCAAAAATAAATTTTAAAAAAGGTATGGCCAACCGCGCCCAAGCGTCCACCGCTAACTTGTATGCCTACAATGAGTTGCTTGGGGGGCTGTTCGGGGGGCGGGGAAAAATTGACAATTAAGGCTGATTATATTAGCAATTACTTAAATAATAATTCTGGCAGGATTTATTGGGCAAAAAACCCTAAATTCCGCCATTAAAGGAGATATCTAATGAACCCTAAACTGGCCGCATTTATTGATCGCCTACCCACCTTGCTAACCATACTTATTGGCGTGTGGATGGGCCTTGCCCCGTTTTTTCCCGAACCGCATTTGGTGCAAAAATTTTTCTGGGTCATGGAAGGCCATCCGTTCAAGCTAATTGATGTGTTTGACGTGTTCATGCATGGCGGGCTTGCTGCATTGGCCATATTAAAAATATGGCGGGTGCTGGGTAAACGCGCTGACGGCGCCAACAACAAACCCGCATAGATAAAAATTATCATTAAAAAATGTTCTGGCTTTGGGGCTACTTTGCCAATTAGTCTCAAGCCATGAAACGCGCCCAGCAAAAATTCAATCTTTTGTCCGCGCCTGTGCGTGGTGCGGTTTGGATGATTATCGCCTCAACCATGTTGGGGACAATTAACGTTTTGGTGCGCCATATCTCGGCTGATTTGCATCCGTTCGAAATAGCTTTTTTCAGAAACTTTGGTCAGTTTGTTTTTATGTTACCGTGGTTGTTTGTTAGTGGATTAGCGGTGATGAAAACCAAACGCATCGGTGCCCACATAAGGCGTTCGTTGTTTGGCATGGCCGCCATGTTAACGTGGTTTAGCGCCCTTAGTTTGTTACCGGTGGCAAAGGTAACCGCACTTGGCTTTACCGCGCCATTGTTTGCAACCATTGGCGCGGCATTAATATTGCGTGAAAAAGTTCGCGTTCGCAGGTGGAGTGCAACATTAATTGGTTTTGTCGGTGCGTTAATTATTCTTAGGCCCGGCATAAATACAATCGGCAGTTCAGAATTGGTTGCCCTTGGTGGGGCCGCGTTAATTGCATTTGCATTGTTATCAAATAAATCGCTGGCCCGAACCGAACAGCCCAATGCCATGGTTTTATGGATGGGTTTTTTCATGAGCATATTTTCATTGCCACCGGCCATTTATGTGTGGCAATGGCCAGTGGGTGAAACCTGGGCTTGGTTGGTTGCGTTGGGTGCGGTTGCGACCATTGCGCATTTGGCCATCAACCGGGCGTTCATTGCATCTGATGCATCTTACGTAATGCCGTTTGGTTTTGTGCAATTACCGGCGGTGGCGGTAATGGCATTTTTTATGTTTGGCGAAGTTTCAGATGTGCTTACCTGGGTAGGGGCCGCGATAATTTTTGCATCCGGCATCTATATCGCCCGGCGCGAATCCGCAATTGCCAAAACTGGCGAAACAATTGTGATAATGCCCCAGCCAGCGGTGCAGGCGGTTGGTCGTAGCGATAAAACTAATTAGCGCTATCAGTCGCCCTCTGTTTTTGTTTCGGCCCGTTGAATAGATATTTCCACCCGCCTGTTTTTTGCGCGGTTGCCGGGCGAATTATTTTCAACCAACGGTCTGGAATCGGCATAACCTTGCACCGTAATGCGTGATGGTTCGATATTGGTGTTAGCCAGTAAATAATGCGCGACTGAGGCCGCGCGGGCGGATGATAAATCCCAATTTGAACGGTAGCGTTCGGTTGATATGGGAACATCATCGGTGTGACCGGAAATAATTATTCGCCCACTGCCGCTTTGTAGCGCGTCTTCCAGTACGGTTACTATTTTTTGCATAACCGGTAAAAATTGTTCCAACAATTCGCCACTACCCGACATAAATGAAACCTGATCAGGAAAGCGAATTATGGTTATGTCACCGCTACTGACCACATCGATTAAGGCGTTTTCAATTTCATCTGACATTTCGTTTTGCAGGCGCGAATAAGTTTGCTGGCTCTGCTGGGTAAATTCATCGGTCTCAATTGCCGAGCTGGCATCTATGTTCGGGGTGTCCGGCTGTTCACCATCGGTTGCTTGTTCTTCAGGCGGCAACACGGTTGCCACCGGCACCGGCAGGGTTTTGGTTTGCGCGGTGTGTTGGGCGGTTCCTTCAATTTCGATAATTCCGGTCAGCACGCTTTCTTTTTGAAAACCAAATGCGTCACGCAACGATCCGGATAAATCTTTAAAACGCTGAACCTCCATCGTTGCAAACGACAAAAGCAAAACAAACAGCGTTAAAAGCAACGCCATTAAATCGGCAAAGGTCACCATCCAGCTTGGTGCGCCGCCTGATTTTGCTTTTGCTTTTGCGCCAACGCTCATTTGTTTTCCTCAACCGCTACCTCGCCGCTGGCCTTTTCTTCGCCATTTTCGCCACGTTGGCTGTCGGGCAGGTAGGCTTCTAAAATATCGGCCAACACCATCGGGCTTTGGCGCGAATGGATTTGGGTTACCGCTTCTAAGATAAGCTCTTTGGTTACGCGCTCTTCTTCGGTTTTGGATTCTAATTTATCGGCTATGGGTAGCGCGATTAGGTTGGCAATTAACGCACCATAAAGCGTGGTTAATAGTGCCACCGCCATAGCCGGGCCAATGGTTGCCGGGTCTTCAAGCTTGGAAAGCATTTGCACCAACCCAACTAACGTGCCGATCATGCCCATGGCGGGTGCCGATTCACCGATGCCACGAAAAATTTTTCCACCTTCTTCGTGGCGCTGGATTGAAAGTTCCATCTCGCTGGTTAGCGCTTTGCGCACGACTTCTAATGCGTGGCCATCAATGCACAGCCTGATGCCGCGTTTGAAAAATTGGTTTGTTACTTGAACCTGCTCAAGGGCCAACATCCCTTCTTTGCGGGCCCGGCCCGCAAGCTCAATCGAGGTATCAATCAGGCCCCTTGGGCTTTCATACACATTGACGAACGCGGTTTTGACCCCAAGCTTGAAAGCAATAAAAACGCTGGCTAAGGGAAACTTGATTAAGGTTGCGGCAAATGTTCCGCCAACCACAATTAGAAAGCCCGGAAGATTAAGAAAAATCGTAAGATCAGACCCTGACAAAACCGCCAGCGTCACAACCGCTATACCGATGATAAGCCCCAATAGGGTCGCAAGATCCATCGCGTCACCTCGCCCAACATAAATTATGCGCCCCACAGCATTATTTAATGGCTTGTATTCTAGCACTAAAGTCACGCAAACGGAAAAGAAACCACCACACAAACATTGTGCGCGTCGTTAGCTCTATTGGCGAATGCTTTAAGTGGGGATAGGCTATAGCCCATGAAAATTGTAATTGACCGTTTTTCCCCGCCAAGCATTGAAGTGCTGGAAAGTATCGCCACCGAGCAATTAAAGCTGCTTCCCGCTGTTTTTCGGCCCCATGTTGCGGGGCTGGTTATCAGGATAGAAGAATTTGTCGATGAAGAAACCATGACCGAACTTGGTCTAGAAAGTGAATTTGACCTGCTGGGTCTTTATAGCGGGGTGGCATTGGCCGACAAAAGCATTGGCAACACTGCCACCGATGTCGATATGATTATTCTTTATCGTCGTGCCATACTTGATTACTGGTGCGAAACTGACGAGGATCTTTCCCATCTGGTGCGCCATGTATTAATACATGAAATCGGCCATCATTTTGGTTTTAGCGATGAAGACATGGAACGAATTGAAAACAGCCTTGAGCCAGTACAAACAAGCCTTGAGCCAGCACAAACAAGCCTTGAGCCAGCGAAAACAACAAGCGACACA
>JAOULV010000220.1 GCA_029881835.1 Rhodospirillaceae bacterium | reverse complement strand
ATAAATGCTTTTCTCTCCATCCCCGGCTCGATGGACGGAAGAAATTCGATTGTTATTGTGCCGGGGCGTTTTAAAAAACTGCGCCGTTGCCAAAACAAACCGGAATTGAGCGCCACCGGAACCACCGGAACATCAGCGCCACGATAAATCGCGGCGATGCCAGGATTGTATGGGTGGGTTGCGCCCGGTGCGGTGCGGGTACCTTCGGGAAAAATTATAATTTTTCGACCATTAGCCAATGCTGACTCCACGCCCTTGACCATTTTTTTTAATGATTTTGCCCCGCCCTTGCGATCAATCGGGATTGAGCCCGCGCGCAAAATCAGCCAGCCAAAAAATGGTATCATTATCAGTTCTTGTTTAAGCACAAAAACCGGATCATCAATGTATTGATGAAAAATGCCCGTATCCCATGCCGATTGATGTTTGCTGGCAAATATAACCGGACCCTTTGGAATATTTTCCAGCCCCACAACATTGTGCGTAAGGCCAACAACCACGCGCAATTCCCACAGCAATAATGCTGTCCACATTTTTAACGCTTTTTGTAAAACGCTACGGGGAAATAAAATTAACGGCAACAGCCCGATTGCCATTAGCCCGCAGGTAACAAAAAACAGAACATTATAAATAAGCGAACGTATTACCATTTTGTTCTGCCTTTAAATTAATTATTTTTTATATGTGGCTTAATCATAAAAACCTTGCGCGCAAGGTGCCTTAACCACGCCAAAATAAACTTGTTATATTCCGATACTATCAAATCAGTAGTTCCCGGCCATATCCACCATTTTTTCTGTTTTACGACTTCTGAAAAAACCGGGTTTGGAATAATCAATATATCTTCAAGGGTGTTCTCAAATTCAAGCATGGCGCGCGGCATATGGTACGATGATGTCACCAGCCTGATGCTTTTAATTTTGTTATCTTTGGCCCAATCAAATGTTTCAAGCGCGTTATCTATGGTGTTTTCGGCATAGCCAATACCTATGCAACACAAAAGGTCTTCGGGGTTTTGTTGAGAAAGATTCAGTAAAGTTGATACCTCGATCCCCTTATAAACACCGGAAACAAACATTTTTGCCGCCATATTGTTTGTTAGCAATTGCACCCCGGCATCCAGCCGCCCGCTACCGCCAGTAAGAACCACTATCGCATCGGTTTTGCTTGTTTCATCAACAACGCTTCCCGGTAAGGTAGACGCAAAATTATAAAGCCCGCCTGCCCATAAGGTAACAAAAAATCCAATGAAGAAAAAAAGAGTTTTTCCCATGTTTCCCGCCCCGCGGCGATATATTGGGGCGCGCGTCATTAAACCATTCCTGCCAAATTGCGCATCACCGTCATTCTGGCGGTCCACCATGCCAACAAAGCAGATGCAAACGGAAGAAGTAAAAGCGATATCCAGCCAATCCCACCCAAGGATACTTCGGGCAACAGCCCTGCTTCAATCCGGCCGGCAACATAACCCAGCCCCAACAGCGTTGGCACCGCAAGACCAAGACCGATTATTCCACCTTTAAAACCCAAAGCCATTGCCCGCCAGGCGAACTGATCGGCTATATAACTATCGTGCGCACCGGTAAGGTGAAGAACCTCAATCGCTTCGTGGTGTACGGCAAGCCCGGTCTTGGTCGTAAAAATAATTGTCGCGCCTGCCGATAACAAAATAAGAACCAATATTAAGGCGGCAAAACCTTCCATGGTGTGTATCAATTGCACCAACCGCGCCAACCACACGCCATGATCATCAACCACAACGCCCGGCACCGCAGCACCCAATTTTTGTTTCAGCACCCGAATGTCGGGTTTGTTTTTGCTGCTTGTTTCAACGTCAATTAAAACCGGAAGCGGAACATCGCCCGCGACCTGGCTACCTAACCATGGTTCCAGCAATTGCAAGACCCGGCTTTCAGGAATTACGGTGGTTCTTATAACGCCGCTGGTTTCAGATAAAAGGTTAATGGTTACTTGTACCCGGCGTATGCTTTCGGCCTTGGATGCGGTTGATGACGGGGGCACCTGTACGGTCAGCGATGAACCTATGCCTTTGCTCCAACGCTCAGACATTGAATCAAGGCCCAACATTCCGGCCTGCGCCATAGCCGCCAAATAAACCATAAACGCAATCAGCCATGGTAAAAACCGGCTGAGGGCATCGCGATCCAATGGCAAATCTGTTCGGCGGCGAAACATGGACAATATAAAAACCTATTCGTTCTAAATGATAACTATTTTAAGCGTACGCCGGACCGGTTCCGGGGGTAACGTTTAAACGCCCGTCGCTAATTCTAATTACTGGGTGGCCTAAGCGTTCGACAATTTTTTCGTTATGGGTCGCGACCACAATGGTTGTTCCCAATTTGTTTAGTTCCTCAATCAAATGCATCAATCTAAAACCCATGCGGTCATCAACGTTGCCGGTTGGTTCATCGGCCAGCAATAACCGTGGCCTGGCAATAACCGCGCGCGCGATAGAAACACGCTGCTTTTGCCCACCAGATAAGGTTGGCGGGCGGGCGCTCATATGGTTTTCAAGCCCGACCCAGGTTAAAAGTTCAACCACATGGCGCTGAACCTCGTCTTCCTTTACCCGGGCAACGCGCAACGGAAGCGCCACATTGTCAAAGGTGGAAAGGTGATCAAGCAAACGGTAATCTTGAAACACAACCCCGATTGAGCGACGCAAAGCAGGAAGCTCGTTGCGCGGCGTTGTGGCAACATCATGACCAAAAAGGTGAACCAACCCCCTTGAGGGACGGTGTGCCAAATACAGCAATTTTAATAGCGATGATTTGCCCGCGCCCGATGGGCCCACCAAAAAATGGTATGATCCCGGCTTCAGTTCCAAATTTACGTCTTGTAAAACTTCGGGGCCAAGGCCGTAACGAAGCCCAACATTGGCGAATTTGGCTATGGAGGCGGTTTGGTCAATATTCACGTTTTGGCACTTTCGTTCACAGGTTTGTTACCAGAATCGATAAAAGGGCGTTTTTTCACTATTAAAGCAACGCCCGCCATACATAACGATGGCACGGGCCGAAGGCCAAAGTCTAGGCCCCGTAACCGCCCCTAACCGTAAGTGGCATAATATATACATAAATATAACGAAAATAATAATTGCCTT
>JAOULV010000015.1 GCA_029881835.1 Rhodospirillaceae bacterium | reverse complement strand
GGTCGTCCGGAAAAAAGCCTGACCGAAGGCTTGCGTAAAAACGGTGGCCGTAACAACACCGGGCGCATTACCGCGCGCCGTATTGGTGGCGGGCACAAACGCCGTTATCGCATGATTGATTTCAAGCGCACTAAGCAAGGTTTTGCAACCGTGGAACGGATTGAATATGATCCCAACCGTACAGCTTTCATCGCGCTTATCACTTACGAAGATGGTGAAAAATCATACATTCTTGCACCACAGCGCATGGCCGTTGGCGACAAGATTGAATCTGCTGAAAAAGCTGATATCAAACCGGGCAACGCGCTGCCACTTGCCAACATTCCGGTTGGCACCATTGTTCACAACGTGGAAATGAAAATAGGCAAGGGCGGTCAGATTGCCCGTTCCGCCGGCACTTACGTTCAGTTGGTGGGCAAGGATCAAGGCAACGCCCAGATCCGTTTGATGTCCGGTGAAGTTCGCATCGTTCGGGCGGAATGCCTTGCCACAATCGGCGCGGTTTCTAACCCCGACAAACAAAACATCAAGCTCGGCAAAGCCGGGCGCAAGCGCTGGCTCGGTAAGCGCCCGAGCGTTCGTGGCGTTGCCATGAACCCGGTAGATCACCCCCATGGCGGCGGCGAAGGCCGTACCTCTGGTGGTCGTCATCCAGTATCACCGTGGGGCAAGCCTACCAAAGGCAAGCGCACTCGTTCCAACAAGCAAACTGACAGGCTGATCGTTCGTAGCCGTCATGCGAAAAAGAAATAATAGGAGGTAATAGTGCCACGTTCCGTTTGGAAAGGTCCCTTTGTAGATGGCTACCTCTTGAAAAAGGCAGAGGAAGCTCGCGGTTCTGGTCGCAATCAGGTCATCAAGACATGGTCGCGTCGTTCCACCATTTTGCCGCAGTTCGTAGGCCTGACGTTTGGTGTCTACAACGGTAAAAAGTTTATTCCCGTAATGGTCAATGAAGACATGATCGGACACAAGTTCGGTGAATTTTCTCCAACCCGTACCTACACCGGGCATGCGGCCGGCGATAAAAAGGTCAAGAGGGCTTAATGATGGGTAAGAAAAGCACACAACGCCAACTCGGCGATAATCAGGCAATGGCCAGCGCGAAAATGATTCGCACCAGCGCCCAGAAGCTCAATCTTGTTGCGGCAACCATCCGTGGTAAATCATGCGAACAGGCATTAGGCGAACTTACATTTTCCAAGCGCCGCATTGCCCAGGACGTAAAAAGGGTTTTGGAAAGCGCTATTGCTAACGCTGAAAATAACCATCAGCTTGATGTTGACCGTCTTTTTGTTGAAGAGGTCACCGTTGGGCGTGCACTGGTAATGAAACGCTGGCGCCCACGCGCACGCGGTCGTACCGGTAAAATTCAAAAGCCGTTTAGTAATCTGCGCCTTGTGGTGCGGGAACGCGAGGAGAACGCCTAATGGGACATAAAGTAAATCCAATTGGTTTTCGTCTTGGCATCAACCGTACCTGGGATTCCAGATGGTATGCCGATGGTGAAAATTTTGCATCTCAGCTACACGAAGACATGAAAATTCGTGAGTATCTGAAAAAACGCCTAGCCCAAGCCAGCGTTTCCAAGATTGTGATTGAGCGTCCGGCAAAGAAAGCGCGCGTTACCATTTATTCAGCGCGCCCTGGTGTTGTTATCGGTAAAAAAGGCGCAGACATTGAAAAGCTGCGTCGTGATATCGCCAACATCACCGGAACCGATGCGGATATAAACATCAACATTGTTGAAATCCGCAAACCGGAAATTGATGCACAGCTGGTTGCCGACAATATTGCCCAGCAACTGGAACGCCGCGTATCAACCCGTCGCGCCATGAAGCGCGCTGTTCAATCTGCAATGCGTATGGGTGCCGAAGGTATCCGTGTTAACTGCGCCGGTCGTTTGGGCGGCGCGGAAATCGCGCGCACCGTTTGGTATCGTGAAGGCCGTGTGCCGTTGCATACCCTTCGTGCCGAGGTTGATTATGCAATCGCACGGGCAAACACCACCTACGGCGTATGCGGTGTCAAGGTTTGGATCTATAAGGGCGAAATTATGGCCCACGATCCGATGGCAGTAGAAAAGAAATCACAGGCTCAGCAAACAGCAGGACGCTAAGTCAAAGTAAAACAGATAGAAAGTGAGAGGGATAGCAGCCATGCTTAGCCCGAAGAAGACAAAGTTTCGTAAAGCCCATAAGGGTCGCATCCACGGCAACGCCAAAGGTGGAACCGTGCTTAATTTCGGTTCCTACGGTTTGAAGGCGCTGGAACCAGAACGCGTAACGGCGCGCCAAATTGAAGCGGCCCGTCGTGCCATGACCCGGCACATGAAGCGTGCCGGTCGTGTGTGGATACGTATTTTCCCTGATGTTCCGGTTTCACAAAAACCCGCCGAAGTTCGCCAAGGTAAAGGTAAGGGTTCGGTTGAATACTGGGCTTGCCGCGTAAAACCAGGTCGCATCATGTTTGAAATTGATGGCGTATCCAAAGAATTGGCCAAGGAAGCATTTGAATTGGCAGCAGCCAAGCTTCCGATCCATACCCGTTTTGTAACCCGCTTTGGCGAGGAGGGATAAGTAATGAAAACTGAAGACATCCGCGCCAAATCAGAAGACGAGCTAAAACAGCAGTTAGTTGACCTGCGTAAAGAATCTTTCAACCTGCGTTTTCAGGCGGCCAGCGGCCAGCTAGAAAACACCGCCCGCAAGGGAATGGTTAAAAAAGAAATTGCTCGGATTAAAACCATTTTGGGCGAGCGTTCACGCTCAGCTCAAGCATAAAGGAGAACCAAGGCATGCCAAAACGCATTTTGCAGGGTGTCGTGGTAAGCGACAAGCAGGACAAGACCGTTACCGTAATGGTAGAGCGCAAAGTTATGCATCCGATTTATAAAAAATATGTGCGTAAATCCAAGAAATACGCCGCACATGATGAAACTAATGCCATCAAAATTGGTGAAATTGTTAAAATTCGCGAATGCGCACCAATTTCAAAGCGTAAAGCTTGGGAAGTCATCACCGAGTCCGCCTAAATGACTGCCGATTAGGCGGAGACCGTGGTGAATTAAGGAGTAAATAAAATGATACAGGTAGAGACAAATCTAGAAGTAGCCGACAACTCAGGCGCACGTCGGGTGCAGTGTATAAAAGTAATCGGCGGTTCAAAACGCAGGTATGCTTCTGTTGGCGATGTAATCATCGTATCGATAAAAGACGCAATCCCCCGTGGTCGCGTTAAAAAGGGCGATGTCCACCGTGCGGTTGTTGTTCGCACTGCAAAAGATATTCACCGCACAGATGGTTCGACCATTCGTTTTGATAACAACGCAGCGGTTCTTATTAACAAGACCGGCGAACCCATTGGAACCCGTATTTTTGGCCCAGTTACCCGTGAACTGCGCGCAAAAAAATACATGAAAATCGTCTCTTTGGCGCCCGAGGTACTGTGATGTTGAGCAAAATTAAAAAAGGCGATCAAGTAATCGTAACCACCGGACGCTCCAAAGGGGTAATCGGTGAAGTTCTTCGTGTACGCCCGAAAAGCGGTACTGCTTTTGTGCAGGGCGTAAACATGGTGAAACGCCACACACGCCCGACACAGGCAAGTGAAGGCGGCATCATTGAAAAAGAAGCGGAAATTAATCTTTCCAATCTAGCCCTGATAGACCCCAAGGACGGCAAGGCGACGCGCGTCGGTACCAAGGTCTTGAAGGATGGTAAAAAAGTGCGTTACGCCAAGCGCTCCGGCGAAGTTCTGGACGCTTAAAAGAAGGGCATGAAAATGGCACGTTTACAAGAAGTATATCGTTCAGAAGTTGTTCCTGTTATGCAGAAACAGTTTGGCTACAAAAATATTATGCAAATGCCAAAGTTGGACAAAATTGTTATTAACATGGGTGTTGGCGAAGCTTCGCAGGACAAGAAAAAAATCGAAGGTCCGATTAGCGACATGACGCTTATCTCCGGCCAGCGTCCAGTAAAAACAAAGGCCAAGAAATCAATCGCCGGCTTTAAGCTACGCGAAGAAATGGTTGTTGGCGCAAAGGTAACGCTGCGCAAAGACCGTATGTATGAATTTCTTGACCGTTTGGTTAACACCGCGCTTCCCCGCGTTCGTGATTTCCGCGGCCTTTCATCAAAAGGTTTTGACGGCAATGGCAATTTTGCCATGGGCATCAAAGAGCAGATCGTGTTCCCGGAAATCGATTACGACAAAGTGGATAAGGTGCGCGGAATGGACATCATCATATGCACAACCGCAAAAACAGATGCAGAAGCACTCGCGCTGCTTAAGGCATTTCAGATGCCCTTCGGCACCGAAAGCGGAGGAAATAAATAATGGCTAAGAAATCTTCAGTAGAGCGTAACGAAAAAAGGGCCCGTCTGGCCAAGCGCTTTGCCGCCAAACGGGCACGCCTGAAGGCCGTGACCAAAGATCAAAGCATCAGCGTTGAAGAACGTTTTGAAGCTCAGTTAAAACTGGCCCAGTTGCCACGCAATTCGGCACTTAATCGTGTTCGTCTGCGTTGCGGCATCACCGGCCGTCCGCGCGGTAATTACCGTAAATTTAAATTGTCTCGTATCGCGCTTCGCGATCTAGCCAGCCGGGGTGAAATTCCCGGTATGGTTAAGTCGAGCTGGTAAGGGAGGGCCAATAGATGTCAATGACCGATCCCCTGGGCGATATGCTCACCCGTATTCGTAACGGCCAAATGGCCCGCAAAAGTGCTATTACTGCGCCAGCTTCCAAGCTGCGCATGAATGTGCTCGATGTTCTTAAACGCGAAGGTTACATCCGCAATTTCGAAGATTATGAAGTTGCCGCCGGAATTCGTGAAATAAAGATCGAGCTAAAATATCACGAGGGCCAACCCGTTATTCAAAAAATCGCACGCGTATCCAAACCGGGACGCCGTGTTTATTCAAAGATCAAAGATCTTTCCAACGTCTATAACGGACTTGGTATTTCCATCATCTCTACCCCGCAGGGTGTGATGAGCGATGCCGAAGCCCGCAAGGCAAATGTAGGGGGCGAAGTCCTCTGCCAGGTATTCTAAGGCGCAAGGACAGGAAAATAAAATGTCACGTATAGGTACAAACCCAATTACTGTTCCCGATGGCGTAACCGTTTCTATTGACGGTGTCATCGTTACCGCCAAGGGCAAGCTAGGTGAACTTAGCGCACGTTTGACCGATGACGTTGTTGTTGTTCAAAACGACGGCATAATAAACGTAAATCCACGCGAAGGCTCACCGCGGGCCAAACAAATGTGGGGAATGTCGCGCACGGTTGTTAACAATCTTGTGGTTGGTGTTGCCGAAGGCTTCACCAAGAAACTGGAAATCAATGGTGTTGGTTATCGTGCGGCGGTTCAGGGCAAAGACCTTGTATTGCAGCTTGGTTTTAGCCACGAAGTTCGCTACCCGGTACCTGCAGGCATTGATATCAAGTGTCCCGATCAGACACACATTGAAATTTCTGGCGCTGACAAACAAAAAGTTGGTCAGGTGGCAGCAGAAATCCGCTCATATCGTAAACCCGAACCTTACAAAGGCAAGGGCGTAAAATATGAAGATGAATATATCTTCCGCAAGGAAGGCAAGAAGAAGTAAGGCACAGTCATGGCAAGCACTAAAAAACTATTTGAGCGCCGCAAGAACAGCATCCGTAGCAAAATCGCCAAGGGCGGTTCCGGACGGCCAAGACTTTCTGTGTTCCGTTCCAGCAAGTACATCTATGTTCAGGTCATTGACGATGTCCAGGGCAAAACGGTGGCGGCGGCTTCAAGTCTGGAAAAAGAATTTAAAGGCAAAACCGGTGCCAATAGCGATGCCGCTGTTGCTGTTGGGAAGCTTATCGCCGAACGCGCTATTAAAGCCGGCATCAAAGACGTTGTCTTTGATCGTGGCGGATATCGTTATCATGGCCGTATCAAGGCCCTTGCTGATGCAGCCCGCGAGGGCGGCCTACAATTTTAATATGGAGTTCTAACCATGAACCAACCTGCAAACCAACGCTCTGATCGTCGTGATCGCAATCCCCGTGAACGCGAAGAATCTGAACTTATCGACCGTCTGGTCGGAATTAACCGTGTCGCCAAGACCGTCAAAGGTGGGCGCAATATGTCGTTTGCCGCTCTGGTCGTGGTTGGTGATGGCAAAGGCAAGGTGGGCTTCGGTACCGGTAAGGCACAAGAAGTTCCCGAAGCTATTCGCAAGGCAACCGATAACGCCAAAAAGAACATGATCCATGTTCCCCTTCGCGATGGTCGCACGCTACACCACGATATCGAAGGCCACTATGGCGCCGGGCATGTTGTGTTGCGTAGCGCACCTCCGGGAACGGGCGTTATTGCCGGTGGTCCGATGCGTGCAGTATTTGAATCAATGGGTGTACAAGACGTGGTTACAAAATCAATCGGCACCCAGAACCCGCACAACATGATTAAGGCTACTTTTGACGCACTAAGAAACAGCACATCACCGCGCGCGGTGGCTGCTCGTCGTGGCCTTAAGGTTGGTGATGTAGTTAGCCGTCGTGGCGGCGAAGCAGCCGAAGCTTAAGGAGCAACCTAGATGTCCGCCAAGAAAACTGTAAAAGTAACCCAAATAGGAAGCCCAATCGGTCGCCCAGATGACCAGTTGGAAACCCTTAAAGGTTTGGGACTTAATAAAATGAACCGTACCCGCGAACTGGAAGACACACCTTCTGTCCGCGGCATGATTAACAAGGTTTCGCACCTTGTTCGCGTTGAAGAAGCCGGTAAATAATACCTGCTTTTATTCTCAAAGGGATAGTTAAGATGAAGCTCAACCAATTAAGCGATAACCAAGGCGCCACCAAAAACCGCAAGCGTATCGGCCGGGGCATCGGCTCGGGCACGGGTAAGACCGGTGGTCGTGGTGTAAAAGGCCAGAAATCAAGAAGCGGTGTTTCACTGCTTGGCTTCGAAGGCGGCCAAATGCCGCTTTTCCGTCGCCTGCCAAAGCGCGGCTTTAACAATATTTTCCGCAAAAAATATGCGGAAATTAATATTGGCCGCCTGCAAAAAGCGGTTGATGCCGGAACCATTAACGCCAAAGAATTGGTTGACCAAAAATCTCTTCGCGCGAGCGGCCTTATTAAAGGAAGCGTTGATGGTATTCGTATTCTTGCCAAGGGCGAACTGAAAACCAAGCTTAACATCGAAGCCGATGGCGCTTCTACCGCCGCTATTGAAGCGGTAAAAAAAGCGGGCGGTGAATTGACCGTTAAAGTTAAAGCGGTTGAGCCAGCAAAAACCGGTAAAAGAACTGAACGCCGTATTGCAGCAGCCGAAAAGCGCGCAGCACGCTTTGCCAAATAATCAAGGCTTGGGGAATAAATAAATGAGCTCCGCCGCCGAGCAATTTGCCCGGAATATGAACTTCGGATCCTTCGCTAAGGCGGAAGAGCTTAAGAAGCGCATCTGGTTTACCCTGGGCGCGCTGATTGTTTATCGTCTTGGTACCTATATTCCGCTTCCCGGCGTAGATTCAGCAGTCTTACAAGACATATTCAAACAAAACGCCAGCGGATTGCTGGGCATGTTTGATATGTTTACCGGTGGCGCGCTTTCGCGCATGACCATTTTTGCCCTTAATATTATGCCCTACATTTCTGCCAGCATTATCATGCAGCTAATGACGGCTATTTCGCCAACTCTGGACCAATTGAAGAAAGAAGGCGAAACGGGCAGAAAAAAAATCAACCAATATACCCGCTACCTAACGGTGCTTATCACCATAATGCAGGCATACGGCATTGCGGTCGGCATTGAAGGAACATCTTCTTCCATGGGGCCAGCAGTGGCCGATCCCGGTTGGTTCTTCCGCTTTACCGCCGTTATTACCTTGACCGGTGGCACCATGTTTTTGATGTGGCTGGGCGAACAAATAACCCAGCGCGGTATTGGTAACGGCATATCGCTGATTATTTTTGCGGGTATCGTCGCCAACTTGCCAACAGCCGTTGCCAGCACCCTGGAACTTGGCCGTACCGGGTCAATGTCTACCCTGTTTATTATTGGTCTTTTGGTTATGTCTGCGGCGGTTATCTTTTTCATCGTGTTTGTCGAGCGCGCCCAGCGCCGCATATTGGTGCAATACCCCAAACGCCAGCAGGGTAACCGCATGGCCGAAGGGCAAACCACACATTTGCCGCTTAAATTAAATACCGCAGGCGTTATCCCGCCAATTTTTGCCGGCTCGCTTTTGTCATTGCCGATTACGATTATTGCGTTTTCTTCCGGCACTGGCCCCGAATGGATGACGACCCTTACGTCATACATTGGTCGCGGCCAACCGCTTTATCTTGCAGTCTATACGTTCTTGATCGTGTTTTTTGCATTTTTCTATACCGCGGTGGTGTTCAACCCTGCCGATACCGCGGAAAATCTGAAAAAATATAACGGCTTTGTTCCCGGTATCCGTCCGGGAAAAAACACATCTGAATATTTGGACAAGGTTCTTACCCGCCTAACCGTTGTGGGCGCGGCATATCTGTCGGCAATTTGTTTGTTGCCGGAAATATTGATGTCTAAATATTCTGTACCGTTTTATTTCGGCGGGACCTCCCTTTTAATTGTGGTTACCGTAACTATGGATACGGTTGCCCAGATCCAATCACACATGCTGGCGCACCAGTATGAAGGGCTTATCAAAAAGTCAAAATTAAGAGGGAGAAGATAAACATGGCCAATCTTATACTTTTAGGACCACCGGGAGCGGGCAAGGGCACCCAAGCCAAGCGCATTGAAGACAAATTCGGTCTCACCCAGCTTTCAACCGGCGACATGCTTCGCGCCGAGGTGGCATCGGGTAGCGATTTGGGCAAACAGGCCAAATCAATCATGGAATCGGGCGGTTTGGTTTCTGATGAAATCATCATCGGTATGATTTCCGGACGGATTGACCAGCCGGACTGTAAGGACGGCTTTATCCTTGATGGCTTCCCCCGCACCGTACCCCAGGCAGAAGCCCTGGACGGGATGTTATCTGAAAAGTCCATTTCAATGGATTTTGTGATCGAATTGACCGTGGATGACGAAGCCATGGTTGAGCGCATCTGCGGGCGTTATACCTGTGCCAAATGCGGTGCCGGGTATCATGACAAGTTCCAAACCCCTGAAAAAGAAGGGGTTTGTGACAAATGCGGCGGAACCGAGTTCTCCCGCCGGGCAGACGATAATGAGGAAACGGTACGCTCGCGCTTAAAAGCGTACCACGAACAGACGGCTCCGATTGCTGCATACTATGGTAATCGGGGGGTTTTGAAGAGTGTTGACGGGATGGCAGATATAGATGCCGTGACCGATCAATTGGTTGAAATAATTGGTTAAAGAGACGTGTTGACAGTGGGGCGGAAGTGCATATAATCCGCCATCTTAACCCCCTTGACAACACGATTTTCGTAACAAAACCAGTGTTTAAGGAGAATCGACTTGGCTCGAATCGCTGGCGTAAACATCCCGACCGCTAAACGGGTAGTTATAGCGCTCACATATATCCACGGTATCGGCCGCACCAAGGCCGTTGCCATCTGTGACAAAGTAGGAATTCCGCACGAACGTCGCGTGAATGACCTAACTGATGCGGAAGTTATCAACATTCGCGAAACCATTGATAGCGACTATCAGGTGGAAGGTGACCTTCGCCGTGAAGTAGCGATGAATATCAAACGGTTGATGGACCTCGGTTGCTACCGTGGTCTTCGCCATCGTCGTGGTCTGCCGGTTCGCGGTCAGCGCACACACACAAACGCACGCACTCGCAAAGGCCCCGCCAAAGCGATTGCTGGCAAGAAGAAATAACCTTTAAGGAAGAGCATTTATGGCAAAGGCTACCACCCGCCCCCGTCGTCGTGAGCGCAAGAACATAGTTTCTGGTGTGGCGCATGTAAATTCTACGTTTAACAACACCATGATTACCATCTCCGATGCGCAGGGCAATGCAATTGCATGGTCTTCGGCCGGAACGCAAGGTTTCAAGGGTTCGCGCAAATCGACCCCTTATGCCGCGCAAATGGCAGCGGAAGATGCGGGCAAAAAAGCTCAAGAACATGGAATGCAGACCTTGGAAGTTGAAGTAAAGGGTCCTGGTTCAGGCCGTGAATCGGCGCTTCGTGCGCTGCAGGCTGTCGGGTTCACAATTACGTCCATTCGTGACGTTACCCCGATACCACACAACGGCTGTCGCCCGAGAAAACGCCGGCGCGTTTAACCTTCGGGAACCCCGAACATTCGGGTTATTTATTATACCGGCGCTTAGCCGGGTTGATTAGTACGAGGCTCTTTTATAGGGCCAATTAACGTAACGAGTAGGCGTGAGGACGCACCCCGTGATTCAAAAAAACTGGCAAGAAATTATAAAACCCACCAAACTTGACGTTGTGTCGGGAAACTTTTCCGGCCGTCAGGCAACCATCGTGGCCGAACCGCTAGAGCGTGGTTTTGGGCTTACATTGGGCAACGCACTTCGTCGCGTTCTGCTGTCATCGCTTCGTGGTGGCGCAGTTACCGCCGTTCATATTGACGGTGTTTTGCACGAATTTTCGTCTGTTCCCGGCGTACGCGAAGACGTTACCGATATTATTCTCAATATTAAATCCATGGGTCTTAAGGTCCATTCCGAAGGAAAGAAAAAGATGACCCTTTCGGTTGACACGCCGGGCGAAGTTACCGCCGGGCAAATCCAGACCGGACCCGATATTGAAGTTATGGATCCTGACTTGGTGCTTTGCCACCTTGACCAAGGTTCCAAACTGCACATGGAATTCACGGTTGATACCGGCAAAGGTTATGTTGCCGCGTCTGAAAACCGCCCGGAAGATCCGCCGATTGGCCTTATTCCGATTGATGCGATTTTCTCTCCGGTTCGCAAAGTAAGCTACAAGGTGGAAAACACCCGTGTTGGCCAGCAGACCGATTTGGACAAACTAACCATGGAAGTTACCACCAACGGCTCAGTTACACCCGAAGACGCAATGGCGTTGGCCGGGCGTATCCTGACCGAACAGTTGCGTCTGTTTATTAACTTTGAAGAACCAGTTGCCGCCAAGGCCGAAGAAGAACGCTACGAAGAACTGCCGTTCAATAAAAATCTTCTGCGCAAGGTTGACGAACTGGAGCTTTCCGTTCGTTCGGCAAACTGCCTGAAGAACGACAACATCATTTACATCGGTGACCTGGTGCAAAAATCAGAAGGCGATATGCTTCGCACCCCTAACTTTGGCCGCAAATCCTTGAACGAAATTAAGGAAGTGCTGACCCAAATGGGATTGCATCTGGGTATGGACATTGCAGAATGGCCGCCGGAAAACATCGAAGACATGGCAAAACGCTTAGAAGAACCCTTTTAAGCAACCATGTTTTTAAAAGTCGGGCTCAGGTAAGGGCCCGCACCACCACGTACACGAATTAGCGTGGCGCGGTGGCAACACAATCGATCTCGTGAGCGAGATCAGGAACGAGAAGGATACCGCACATGCGTCACAATAATGGTTTACGTAAACTGAACCGGACCAGCAGCCACCGTAAGGCTATGTTTTCAAACATGGCGGCCTCGTTGCTGACCCACGAGCAAATAAAAACAACTTTGCCCAAGGCAAAGGAAATGCGCGCCATTGCCGACAAGATGATTACCTTGGGTAAAAAAGGCAGCCTTCATGCTCGCCGTCAGGCTTTTTCATTCCTGCGCGATGAAGCCGCAGTGGCGAAGCTGTTTAATGTTTTGGCCGATCGTTACAAGGCACGCCCCGGTGGCTACACCCGCGTGCTCAAGGCTGGCTTTCGCTATGGCGACGCCGCCCCGATGGCAATTATCGAACTGGTTGACCGCGATGTAAACGAAAAGGGCAAGGCAGACCGCGCCCGTGAAGAAGCACGCAGGGCAACCGAAACCGAAGCCGAATAGGGTTGCCGGTCTATCAAATACTTAAAAAGGGCGGTCCTGACGGGTCGCCTTTTTTTATGTTCTTTATTATCGGTCCTTGCCAGAACCTATTATGATAGTATTGACCTTAAGCAAAACAGAACGTGGTAGACCAATTACCATCAGATATGGGCGAAATTAATATGGTGCCATCAAACCCGACAGTTAACAAATTGTGTGAGCGTCTGAAAGAACTTCACGACGAGGTAAAGGAGTGGCTGCCCGGAATTAATCGTATTGCCGTTGCGCTATATGACCGGGAAACCGATATGCTCAAGACGTTTATAAGCTCTACCGATGATGGCAATCCGCTTGACCATTATCAGGCCGAACTTTCAAAGGTTAGGTCGCTTAAAGAGATGTCGTTATCGCGGACAAACCGCACCATTAATGATA
>JAOULV010000219.1 GCA_029881835.1 Rhodospirillaceae bacterium | reverse complement strand
GGAAAGCAGTTATCGGTTAACAGCAAAAATTTTATCGGGGCCTAATTAAAAGGCCCGAGACGGAGGAATAGTTATGAGCAAGGTTATCGGCATTGATTTGGGTACCACCAACTCGTGCGTAGCAATTATGGATGGATCCGAAACCAAGGTTATTGAAAACGCCGAAGGTGCGCGCACCACCCCATCGATGGTGGCGTTTACCGAATCTGGTGAACGCCTGGTCGGCCAAGCCGCCAAACGCCAAGGTGTCACCAACCCGGAAAACACCTTATTTGCGATTAAGCGTTTAATCGGTCGTCGTTTTGATGATCCGCTTACCAAAAAAGACCAAGGCCTTGTTTCATATAAAATCGTAAAAGGCGATAACGATGATGCGTGGGTTGAAGCGCGCGATGAAAAATATTCACCCTCGCAAATATCTGCGTTCATTTTGCAAAAAATGAAAGAAACCGCCGAAAGCTATCTTGGACAAAAAGTAAGCCAAGCGGTTATCACCGTTCCGGCATATTTTAACGATAGCCAACGCCAAGCAACCAAAGACGCCGGCAAAATTGCGGGCCTTGAAGTTTTGCGCATTATCAACGAACCAACCGCAGCCGCACTTGCTTATGGTTTGGACAAAAACGAACACGGCACCATCGCGGTTTATGATCTTGGTGGCGGTACTTTTGACGTTTCAATTCTTGAGATCGGCGATGGTGTATTTGAAGTTAAATCAACCAATGGCGACACCTTCCTTGGTGGTGAAGATTTCGATGCCCGCATCATTGATTTCTTGGCCGATGAATTCAAAAAAGAACAGGGCATCGACCTGCGTCAAGATAAACTTGCTTTGCAGCGCTTAAAAGAAGCAGCAGAAAAAGCAAAAATCGAACTTTCATCTGCGACCCAGACTGACGTTAATTTGCCGTTCATTACCGCAGACGCTTCCGGGCCCAAACATCTTAATGTTAAAATGACCCGGGCAAAACTGGAAAGCATAGTGGGCGAGCTTATCAAGCGCACCATCGACCCATGCAAAGCCGCATTAAAAGACGCCGGCGTTAAGGCATCCGACATCAAGGAAGTAATCCTTGTTGGCGGTATGACCCGCATGCCCAAAGTTATCGAAACGGTAAAAGAATTTTTTGGTCGCGAACCACACAAGGGTGTTAACCCCGATGAGGTTGTTGCCATTGGTGCGGCAATTCAAGGCGGCGTTCTGAAGGGCGAAGTCAAAGACGTATTGTTGCTTGACGTAACGCCATTGTCACTTGGCATTGAAACCTTGGGCGGGGTGTTTACCCGGTTGATTGACCGCAACACCACAATCCCGACACGTAAAT
The DNA here is from genome assembly GCA_029881835.1 of Rhodospirillaceae bacterium. Classification (GTDB taxonomy): domain Bacteria; phylum Pseudomonadota; class Alphaproteobacteria; order Rhodospirillales; family Magnetovibrionaceae; genus DAOVVL01. The sequence goes on along the minus strand of JAOULV010000219.1, from coordinate 1,819 downwards.
CCCAAGTGTTCTCCACCGCCGAAGATAACCAAACCGCCGTTACCATCCGCGTGTTCCAGGGCGAACGTGAAATGGCGATGGATAATAAAATTCTCGGTCAGTTTGATTTGGTCGGCATTCCGCCCGCACCGCGCGGTGTTCCCCAGGTCGAGGTGACCTTTGATATTGATGCCAACGGTATTGTAAATGTATCGGCCAAAGATAAAGCAACCGGCAAAGAACAGCAGGTTTCCATTCAGGCATCCGGCGGCTTGGCCGATGAAGACATCGAACGCATGGTCAAAGAAGCCGAAGAACACGCCGCCGAAGACAAGGCCCGGCGTGAACTGGTCGATGCTAAAAACCACGGCGAAGCGCTGGTTCATAGTTCGGAAAAGAACGTCGAAGAATATGGCGACAAAGTTTCTGCAGAAGAAAAAACCGCCATCACTGATGCAATCCAAGCATTGAAAGAAGCGATGGAAGCAGAAGACGCATCGGCTGAAACCATTAAAGAAAAAACCGACGTGCTGATGCAGGCTTCAATGAAACTTGGCGAAGCCATGTATAAGGCACAACAAGCAGAAGCCGCAACCGAAGGAAGCTCTGACGGTGAAGGCGAAAGCGGCGACAAACCCGGCGACGATGCCAAGGTAGTTGACGCTGACTTTGAAGAAGTTGAGCCCGGCGAAGGGGACGCAGATAAAAAATAAATAACCTTTTTGGTGGTTTGTTTTTTATACACTATCTTGATAAATCCGGCGGGCCTTTAACGGCTTGCCGGATTTGCCGGATTTAAAGAGTAGGGCTTGGGTTTATGTCAAAGCAAGATTATTACGAACTTTTGGGCATCTCGAAAGGCGATAACGCTGACGAGATAAAAAAAGCCTATCGTAAACTTGCGATGAAATACCATCCCGACCGCAACCCCGATGACAAAGCGGCGGAACAAAAATTTAAAGACATCAACGAAGCTTATGAAGTCCTAAAGGATGAGCAAAAACGCGCGGCCTATGACCAGTTCGGTCACGGCGCGTTTGAGCAAGGCGGCCCAGGTGGTTTCGGCGGCGGCTTCGGTGGTGGCGGCTTCGAAGGTTTCGGTGGCGGTGGCTTTGCCGACATTTTCGAAGAAATGTTCGGCGGCGGCTTTGGCGGTGGGCAACGCGGGCAAGGTGGCGCCGCGCAAAACCGTGGCTCGGATTTGCGCTTTAATATGACCATCACCTTGGAAGAAGCTTTCAAAGGAAAAAAATCTGACGTTCGGGTCCCGACTTCGGTTGAATGTGGTGAATGCCATGGTTCGGGCGCGGCAGCGGGAACCGAACCTGTCAATTGTGTAACGTGTCATGGTCATGGGGTTGTGCGCGGCCGCCAAGGCCCGTTCACGGTGGAACGCACCTGCCCGTCATGTCATGGTCAGGGCAAGGTTATAAAAGAACATTGTAAAAAATGCTCAGGCCAAGGCCGCGTCGCCAAAGAAAAAACTTTAAACGTAAATATCCCAGCCGGGGTCGAAGAAGGAACCCGCATCCGCCTAAGTGGCGAAGGCGAAGCAGGCTTGCGTGGCGCACCGGCGGGGGATTTATATATTTTTATTTCCATTCAACCCCATCGCATTTTCCACCGTCATGGGTCCGACGTTGTAATTCGTGTTCCAGTTCCGATGACCACCGCGGCGCTTGGCGGTTCAATTGAGGTTCCCAGTGTTGATGGTGGGCGCGCGCGCATAAATATTCCACCCGGTACCCAACCGGGCCAGCAGTTCCGCCTAAAAGGCAAAGGCATGAGCGTGCTTCATTCAAAAGCTCGCGGCGACATGTTTGTCGAACTGCAGGTGGAA
>JAOULV010000218.1 GCA_029881835.1 Rhodospirillaceae bacterium | reverse complement strand
AACCGGTATTCGGTTGCATCATCGGCCGTGGAAAAAATATTATGAAAATTATCTGAAGCCATTATTATTTTTTTCGAAAAGCATCAAGAGTGATTACCTCGCCCGATTTTCCATCGCCTTCTTTTGCATCGGCTGAAACATTATTGTTTTCAGAATGGCTTGGCCCTTCAAATTCCATTACTTCGGATTCAAATTCCATGTCTGACCCGTCAATATCGTATTCGCCATCTTCGCCATCCATCGGCATCATTTTTAATTGCAGGGCAAAACTGACAGACGGGTCGGAAAAAGAAATAACTGATGAATATGGTATTTCAAGGCGTTCTTTTTTTCCACCGAAGCTGAGCGTTACCCCAAAGCCATCGTCGCTGACTTCAAGGTCGTCAAACTGATGTTGCAATACAATGGTCATTTCATTGGGGTGCTGGGCCAGCAGGCGCGGCGGTATGGAAACGCCATCGTCTTCGGTCAGGAAGGAAATATAAAAATGATGATCACCATTAAGCCCGTGCGCACTAACGTGGTCTAGCGCATTATGGATAACCTGACGCAGGGCGGATTCAACCCAAATGTCATAGCGAAGTTCATCGTTATCGGCGCTGCCTTCGTCCATTTTTATTTTTTATCCTGCTACATCTAAGATTGCGTTTCGCCTTTGGTATAAGTGGGGGGCTTCTGTTGCCAGGTGCCCCCCGAACCCCGTGGTTACATTAGCCGTTAGGCTGCAACCGCAAATGCATCATTATCGTTTGCATTTGTAAAAGTGACCCCGATACGGTGGGTATCATGCCGAACGAAAATTATGCCTTTACTACGCCCGTCGATCCTATATCGCCCCCGTAAATGCCCGACCTGGCTTTTTTAAAAGAAAATCTTAAAAAGCCCGGCCGGGGCTAACTGGTGGAGGCGCCGGGTACTGCCCCCGGGTCCGTTACGCTTATTCCGCAAAACGTTTATCGTCATAGTCGGTTGCCCGACCCCTTAAATATAGGCTCTGGCGGGCTCTTTTGCAAAGACAGTTAAAAAATACAATTTTAGCGATTCTGTGGATTTAATGGGGTTTGCCCAAGCCCCCCAAGGCGGTAGAGTCTGGGCGATTCTCAAAATCGCTCGATTCTAACAATTATCCAAAGGGGAAGCGCCTAAATATGGACCTCACGGCAGAACAAAAATCGGAAATTGAAGCCCTTCGCAGCCAGTCTGCCACCACTCGCAGGGCATGCGCCCCCCATCTTGAGGAAATTTTATATGAACCTTTCCCGGTTTTGGACCACGGATTCGTTCGGGTAATAGATTATATGGGCGACGACGGGGCCGTGGTGCAGGCGGCACGGGTTTCATATGGCAAGGGCACAAAAAAGGTTCAATCCGATGCTGGCCTTATCAATTATCTGCTTCGCCATCGCCACACCACGCCTTTTGAAATGTGTGAAATAAAATTCCACGTAAAAATGCCAATTTTCGTGGCACGCCAATGGATACGCCACCGCACCGCCAACGTTAATGAATATTCGGCGCGTTATTCGATAATGGACAAGGAATTTTATATTCCTACAAGCGCACAGCTGGCCGCCCAATCAGAAATAAACCACCAAGGTCGCGGTGAAGTATTACAAGGCGATGAGGCGGCCGAGGTTTTGGCAATACTGAAAGAAGATGCCGAAACGGCTTATCGCCACTACGAACTGATGCTCAACGAAGACAGCAAGGGCAACAAGATAGATGAAAACAAACAAGGCCTTGCGCGTGAACTGGCGCGCATGAGCCTGACTTTAAATACCTATACCCAGTGGTATTGGAAGATAGACCTGCACAATTTCATGCATTTTCTCTCTCTGCGCGCCGATAGCCATGCCCAGTACGAAATACGGGTTTATGCCGAAGTCATGCTAGATATGTTAAAGCGCTGGATGCCGGCAACTTATGATGCCTTCATGCAATACCGGGTTGGCGGAACCCACGTTTCGGCCAAGGGTATGGATGTGGTGCGCAGGCTCTTGGCGGGTGAAGAAATTACCCATGAGCAAAGCGGAATGTCGCTTCGCGAATGGCGAGAATTGATGGAAAGCATCGGCCGCGATACCTAAATACACCCCATATTATGAAAATGGCCTGATTTGCGCTATTTTGCCCCTGATTTATGTTAAGGACGCATTCAGGTTGAATAGCATATTAGAATTGTTTTATATGTAGGTTTGGCGTATTGCCGCGCCCAGTGCGCTTTTGCCGTGTTTAGGAAGGTTGCTATCAATGGCCGAAAAATACCAAAACAAGCTTTTTTCTGCGGAAAAGAAAATCATCGAAAAATCCGGCGGGCCTTTGCAGCCGTCAGGCCATTCTGCCATCCACACCGAAGAAGTATTAAATGCGATTGCCGAGGTTAAAAAACTTATCGAGCAATCGTCATCGGCGCCCCAATCGGTTACCGATATGCCGGAAATGTCGGTTTTGCGCGGGCAGTTGCACGACCTGAAGGAAAGCATTGATAAAACCAAATCGGAAATTGCCGCCATTCATCGCCCCGGCGAGCAGGAAGATAAATTTGTTTCAGCCGCGCTTGAACTAAGCGCAATCGTCAGTGCCACCGAGGAAGCGACCAACAATATCCTTGGTGCCGCCGAAGACATCGAAGATTTAGCCCAGCAATTGCGTGACCGTTTGGACGACGTAAAGGCGCTGGAATCTGTTAATAAAATATCCGAATTGGTTATTGGGATTTTTGAAAACTGCAACTTCCAAGATATTACCGGGCAACGCACATCCAAGGTGGTAAAAACAATCAATTATCTGGAAGAACGAATTCTCACCATGATCAATATTTGGGGCGAAGAAGAATTCAAAGGAATTGAACTGCCCGAAGATGTGCGCTCGGAAGACGAAAAACTTCTCGAAGGGCCGCAGCTTGCGGGTTCGGGCATCAGCCAAAACGATATTGATTCGTTGTTTGATTAAAAAACAACCTCAACCCAAGCCATTAAAAAAGCGGACGCTAAATCAAGCGCCCGCTTTTTTTACTTAATAATCATGACTTAAGCCGCTCTTGAAGAACCGCCGCCTTTGCCTCTGGCACCACTGCGATTTTGCCCTTTATTTCCTTTGGGCCCGCCCTGTGGTTTGAAGCTTTTGCTTTTGCCGGGCCTGTTTTTAG
>JAOULV010000217.1 GCA_029881835.1 Rhodospirillaceae bacterium | reverse complement strand
TTACCGCCCCGACCTCACACCCGAACAGGCCCCCATTTTGGATAAACTGGTAACCGGTGCGATTAATTATTATCAAGATTTTATCAAGCCAAATAAAAAATTCCGTGGCCCCAGCGATGTTGAGCGCGCCGCGTTAGAAGACCTGAAATCATCCTTGGAAAAAATGGAAAGCGCCACCAGCGCCGAAGATATCCAAACCGAAGTTTATGAAGTCGGTAAACGCCACGGTTTTGAAAACCTGCGCGATTGGTTCAAGGCGTGTTATGAAATACTGCTCGGCCAAGAACAAGGCCCGCGTTTGGGCTCGTTCATCGCCCTTTATGGCATGAATGAAACCATAACCCTTATCACCCGCGCACTAGCGGGTGAAGATTTATCGGTTTAAATTTTTTTAGATCAACGTTTATTGCGCCGCCCAAACGATGCGCGATATCCATTCGACATCGTCCAATGGAATGGTGCGGTCTTCGTGTGCTTGGTTAAATGACGAAAGCTCAACATTGGTGGCGGTTTTGCGTTTTAATGTTTTTGCCATTACCTCGCCCGATTTGGTTTTTACCACCACCCGGTCACCCCGGCGCACGCCCGCTTCGGGCGAAACAATAACAATGTCGCCATCGCGCAAAACCGGGTCCATGCTATCGCCGGTTATTTCCAATGCATAGGCGCGCCTGTCACCCAGCCCGGGGAAATTGATTTCTTCCCAGCTGCCGCCCGTGGGGTAGCCGGCATCATCAAAATATCCTTCAGATCCGGCCTGGGCAAAACCGATAAGCGGTACATGGCGGGGGGTGGTTTTTTCTTTGCCTTCAACGTAAGAAAAAAATTCATCCAACCCGGCGTTGGTGGCTTCTAATATTTTGGCAATGCTTTCGGTTGACGGCCAGCGTTGTTTGCCGTCTGCGGTTACGCGTTTGGATTTGTTGAACGTTGTCGGGTCAAGCCCGGCTTTTTTCGCCAAACCCGATGCCGACAATCCGTTGGCCTTGGCCAGGGTATCAACCGCGTTCCATATGTTTGCATGCTTCATCATGGGAAGATTATCTTATATGGCATTAAAAATTGCACCAGTAGATTCCGATTCTATTTTTTAGCTTCAAATTCCTTGACACATGATAATAATCCTACGTATATTGTCACTAGGAAAATAATCATAATACTAAATGATGAAATGCAAAACTGGAGCGATGAAAAAAAATATTAAATTGCTTAGCGATGAAAATATTGAAAGCAGTCTAAGCTTCGATAGCATATTGACCAAAGCGCTGGAATATGTCGGCAAAATAAAACAAGGCCAGCAGTTGGATGAAAAGCTTATAAGCGGCAAAAGAATGAAACTAAAGCATGAACGGTAAAATTGATACAAAGCATAGGCTAGGCGAGTTGTTTTGGTTGGTAATATTGTTGCTACCCAATTTAGTTAACGATTTATTTTTGCTTGGTGTTGGCGACCTTGTTTATTGGTTGGGCGTTGATTACACGACAAGGCTGATAACATTTTCTCTTGTTTTAACGGTACCGATTTTTCGCCAGATAAGCGTGTCTTCACTAACCATGCATGGGTCCAACCGTAATTGGTGGTTAGGTGCCGTTTTTGTTGCGGCAATCGCCTTGCTGTTTGATTATACAATTAGTCATTGGCTGTATATTTACTTTGGCGCCAAAGATGCAGTTATGTTTTCGTTCCCACAAGTACATTTGCCATGGTTGAAAATGTTTGATCTAACGATTGGTATCGCAATCGTTGCAATAAGCGAAGAAATAGTTTGCCGTGGTATATTCAAACATATTTTTGAAAAATATGTACCCAACCAAATGGTTGTTGCAATTGCATCGTCAATGGTTTTCTCTGCATTCCATTGGTCGCACGGCCCAGCGGCAATGTTGAGCACGTTTTTTATCGGAACGTTATTGATGGCTCTTTACCAAAAAACAAAGTCACTGTGGCCGCCGATTGTTGCTCATTACATTATCAACTTTATTTATTTTTTTTAAAGTTCCTTATAGCCGGACAACTGAACTCTTAAGATTTTACCATCTGTCTTTAAATAATAAGACCGGTTTTTATTTGCCTTAGGCTCGACAGGAAGCCCGCAAGACATTTCCGGCGTTGTGCGCCATAACCGAAAACGCGCTTGCATAAACCGAAAAAACTGACGCGAAAAGGGTTTAAACGGTATTTCTCGTATTTTTTGTTTGTCAATTTATTGAAATATAACGGTTATTTATGATTAACCGTAAAGTAGTTAATTTAACTAAAAACAACTTGGGAGAAGCCTTAAAATGACCCCTAACTCAATCACACCATGTTGTTAGGCGCTACTAAATGAGAAGTTTCACCCATTATTATTTGCCGCGATTTAATTATTTTAATAAATGAATCGTTAGAGCAGTAATGCCAAAGTGTATCATTTTTTGTCATCATTTCCCCCCAATAATCCCCAAAACCTCCATTGCGGCGGTGGAGATATTGGTGCCGGGCGGGTAAATGCCGGTTACGCCGCATTCCTTTAGCATATCAAAATCGCGTTCCGGTACCACGCCGCCGACAATTATGGCGATGTCTTCGGCGCCACGTTTTTTTAGCTCGTCTGCCAATAACGGCACCAGCGTTTTATGCCCACCGGCCTGGGTCGAAATACCAATAACGTGGACATCGTTTTCAACCGCTTCTTGCGCGGCCTCGGATGGGGTCTGGAATAATGCACCCACGTCGACCTCAAAACCCAGATCGGCAAATGCGGTGGCGATTACCTTGGCGCCCCGGTCGTGCCCGTCCTGGCCCATTTTGGCGACCATTAAACGGGGTCTCCGCCCGGTTTTTTTATAAAAGCCATCTGCCATGGTGCGGGCTTTAATGAAACCATCGTCGTCTTTTAACGCGCCGCCATAAACCCCTGAAATGGTGCTGGTGGTGGCATGATAGCGGGTAAATATTTTTTCCAGCGCACTTGAGACCTCACCCACGGTGGCGCGCACCCGCATGGCGGTAATGGCGAGCTCCAACAAATTACCTTCGCCAGATTTGGCCGCATCGGTTAGCGCATCAAGGGCTTTGTTAACCGCGCTGGTATCACGTGATGCACGAATTTTTTCCAGCAGTTCGATTTGCCCTTTGCGCACGGCCTGATTATCGACCTCCAACAGTTCGATTTT
>JAOULV010000216.1 GCA_029881835.1 Rhodospirillaceae bacterium | reverse complement strand
AAGTTAAAGACAAAGGCGCCCAAACAAGGCCAAGGAAGGTTAAGCAATGGAAATCAACGACCTGATAACAATCGAGTGCGTTGTACCGGGACTCAAGGTAACCAGCAAAAAACAGGCTTTGCAGGAATTATCTAAACGTGCCGCAGAAATAACCGGCGAAGATGAGCGTTCAATCTTTGATGTTTTGATGGAACGTGAACGTTTAGGCACAACAGGCGTCGGTCACGGCATTGCTATTCCTCACGGTAAACTTGCCAACCTTGACCGTCTTTATGGATTGTTTGCCAGGCTTGATCAGGCGATTGATTTCAGCTCCATTGACGAACAGCCGGTTGATATTATTTTTCTGCTGTTAGCACCCGAAGCCGCTGGTGCCGATCACCTCAAGGCCTTGGCCCGGGTATCGCGTCTGTTACGCGATAACGATGTTTGCGAAAAACTTCGCAAAACGGAAGAGCCCGAAGCCCTTTATGCGCTGCTTACCCAAGGGTCTTCATCGCAAGCTGCCTAAGCGCAAGACCTGACGCCAGAACGCACCATCAAGGCACACAACTGAGGCGTGCGAAACATTGATGTGATTTTTTGAAAAACCCCATTAGCTCCAAACAGGCATTTGCCCCTAAGCGCTTTAAGACCTAGTGTGCGCTAAGTGGCTCTAACTCGTTTTGCCTAACCGTGATAATAGCGGTATCCCTGCTTTCGACAGTAGCAAGTTCTGTGCCGTCGGCTGCAAAAATACCATAAAGGTTTTCACCGTTCTGGTTTATTGAACGAACGTAAGCAACGTCTTCAATTCCCCAAGAGGCCAGGTCAAACCGGGCAAGCCAATGCGGCTTGTCGGCAATCCCAAAAGCTGAGCTTGTGTTTGTAGAACTGGTAGTCGGGTTGTGGGTCATCCTTCTAATGCTCCTTCCCGGTTTTTGAATAATACAAATTAACGCACGGCTGTATGAATAATCGGTAAAGATTTCCCAAAATCTATTTGGGCCTTGCCTTGAAATTTGCGTTGGGAGACACGGGACAAGGGGCAAGAGACAGGGCGCATGGGGCATGGGACGCGCGGGGCAAATGCTGGCGGTATTACGCCCGCCCCCTTAAGGCTTAATTTCCGGGGGTAAATTTAGGCAATAAACCTTAAAAAACGCGGGAGAGCTTACCCCTCGGCATCAATATCTATGGTTTTGCTTGATGCGGGTCTGGGGTCGGCTTTTTCAATTTTTATGGAACGCACTTCGGGTTCATGAACCGGGCGGTCTAAATCCACGTGCAATAATCCGTTATCCATTGTGGCACCGGAAATCTCTATTCCTTCGGCCAGAACAAAAGTGCGCTGGAATTGGCGTTTGGCTATGCCGCGATGAATAAAAATTCGCCCTTCGTCAGATTTTGAACATTTGCCCCGAACAACCAGTTGGGCATCTTCAACCGTGACCGTAAGGTCGTCCATGGTAAAGCCAGCCACCGCCAATGAAATTCTTAACCTGTTTTCGCCAATTTGTTCGATGTTGTAAGGTGGGTAACCTTCGGCTGATGCCTTGGCCGCACTTTCAAGCATGCGCTCCAGATGATCGAACCCTAATAAAAATGGACTATTAAATGCAATATTGCGCGGCATTAATCATCTCCTCTAACAAATAAATGAGCGAGAATTAAACTGGAATAATTATTATCTAGACAAATTATCAATGGCCCTGGGCATCCCTGTAATATTGCCACCCTTTATAAACTAGGCGTGAACACAAAATAAATCCAGTATGCTGGGGCTATTATGACGACGGTCATATGCGGTTTGTCAATGATCGGTATATAAATATTTACTAACTATAAGCCAAATTTTCAGGGTTAGTATTTTGGGGCATAGACACAGCTAGGCAAATCATCGCTATGAGCAATGAAGAATTTGAAACGGGCCCAGTAAAGCCGCCTTCGTTAGGCGTGATTATGGTTTCAACGTTGGTTGCCAGCGTGGTGTTTTCGCTTGACCTGATGTTGCCCATGGGGGTGGCCAACGGCACACTTTATATTGCCTTGGTGTTGATGGGCTGGTGGTACCCTGAGCGCAAATATATTTTTATTTTGGCCACAATCAGCACCATATTGGTGGTGATTGGTTTCGTAGCCGAACCACTAGGTTATGCCGATCACAGCTTGGCTGAAATACTCAATCGAATATATGCGTTTATTGTTATTTGGGTTGTCGCCTTTATTCAAAATTACGCGCGCAAAAAAAGCGACTTATTGGAAAGCAGCCAAAAAACGGTTCTGCAGGCAAAAGATGTTGCCGAAAGTGCCAGCAGGGCAAAATCTGATTTTCTTTCATCCATGAGCCACGAATTAAGAACCCCGATGAACGCAATAATCGGGTTTAGCGAAATGATCCAACATGGAACCGTCGGCAATATAAACAGGCAACAAAAAGAATATATGGGATATATTTTGCAAAGCGGCCAACATCTTTTAAACCTGATAAATGATGTGCTTGAGCTTTCAAAGATTGAAAGCGGCATTGTCAACATAAAGCCCGAAGATATTTCTGCTGCCGAAGCAATTGAAGAAGCAATTTATCAGTTACAGACAAAAGCCACACAAAAAAATGTTTCAATAAATGTAAATATGGATGATGCAAGCAAGCATTTGGCCGTGTGTGCAATATATGTTGATCCACTAAGGTTCAAACAGGTAATGACAAACATTATTTCCAACGCAATTAAATACAACCGCGAAGGCGGCAAAGTGGATATATTTTTTTCCTGCGACGATGGCGATACGGTGCGCATCTCGGTGTCTGACAATGGAGACGGCATTTCCATAGATGACCAATCGCAGGTTTTTCAGCCGTTTAATCGCCTTGGGCGCGAAGCCGGCCCAATTGAAGGAACGGGAATCGGTCTTGCCATTACAAAAGATTTGGTTGAACGCATGGGCGGAAAAATCGGTCTAGATAGTGCACCGGGAATGGGCGCAACGTTTTGGGTTGAATTTCCCAGATCAGACCTAGATAGAAATATGGCGGAAAATATATAAGCCCAGATATAAGCCAAGATATAATCTTAGGCCGCGTACGTTTATTTGGTTTTCTCAGGCGGCGGTTGGATTTGGCGGATGTAGCGAAAGAAACCAGTCTCGGGAATATAAATTTCAAAAGTATTGTCATCTATAAATTTATATT
>JAOULV010000215.1 GCA_029881835.1 Rhodospirillaceae bacterium | reverse complement strand
CGGTAATTATTTCTGAAACCGCACACAGCAAAACGTCACCGGCATGGTGGCCGTTTTCATCGTTGTATTTTTTGAAATGATCTATATCCATCAAAACGACTGAAAACTGGTTATTTTTTCGCGCCGATATAGGTATTAGTTTTTCAACAAAAATTTCAAGTCGCCTGCGGTTGCCAAGACCGGTTAGCGGATCACGCAATGACATATTGCGGTTGACAATACTAAGGCGAATATTGTCGAGCAAGGTTACATTTAAGCCGCGGGTAATTTTCACCATCATTGCTAAAAAAGTAAATATTGCGATAGCCACAATGACGGGTTTCTTTTCGCCAACAAGCAAAAGCATTATGGATACCGGAATAAGGGTAATGAATAGGTATGTTATCATTGATCGGTACGAATGGCTGTAAAGCGCAATCGATGATCCGCTAAGCGTAATCATAACAATGGTAACAAAAAGAAGATTTGATAGGTAGTTATCATTAAAAGGAAGAAAAGCAATGGAACCCCATAATGCGCCGGTTAACAGAAGAGAATAATAAAAATATTTTTCCCATTTTTCTATTTGTTCCATTTTTATGTTGGCAGAAGAAATAGCCTTTCGGTATTTGTAGGTAAGCACCAGCCTTAAGGAAACCATAAACAAAAAAGCAGAAATCCAGATAATCAGAATATCATCGTCAATATCGCCCCATGAAAATATAACGAAATAAAACATTATCATCACAATGCCGCTAAGGCCGACCAAACCGCTTTTATAAAGTGCGTTTGTGCGCGTACGGGCAATTTCGGTATTTATTTCATTTTCGAGCGTCATTTATGCCCCCACATAATGTATTCCCGTTGTGATAATTATTTTTTATTTAGGCTGGCCTGTCTTTGCTGTGCTTCGATTGACCACTTGCTTTTAATAAACGAAAGCACTGCCCAAATCTGTTCGTCAGATAATATATCCACAAATCCAGGCATGCCACTTTTAATATTTTTCGGCAGCATTTTTTCCCCGCCAAGCTTGGTATAATTAAAAAGCAGGTTATCATCGTGATGCCAGGTATGGCCATTGTCATTATGCGGTGGTGCGGGCAATGTACCGTCTTCCTTTTTTACCTGCCAATCGGGCTCGCCCTCCAGATTGGCCCCGTGGCACCCGGCACAATTTTCGGCATATATTTCTTCGCCCATTTGTACCGCGCGTTCGTTTGCTTGGTCGGCCCTGTCGATGGGGCTTTCACCACAACCGCTAAGCACCAGCAATAGTGCTGGTGCCAACAAAATACTAATCTTGCGAAGGGGCATGGATTTTTTCCTTTGATATTACTCATTCTTTATGGTTGTCCACAAGCATAAGCACCCTATGGCAATCAGGTCAAATAACCATAGTATGGGGGGCGGTTAAACAGGCCAAATATGGGGTGGTTAACATAACGCAATTAGGGGGATATACTCCCGCCGACCAACACGGGTTAAGCCGACAAAACAAAACGCACTCAAGCTTAAATGCAGGAACAAAAAATGCAGCTAAAAGACAAAAACCTTCTTCGCAATAAATGCTACGTAAACGGCAAATGGATTGACGCCAATTCAGGTGAAAATTTTAACGTTACCAACCCGGCAAATGGGTCGGTCATTACCACCGTTCCTATGTTTGGCGCGGATGAAACCCGTGATGCCATTGGCGCTGCCGAAAAAGCATATCCTGCATGGCGGGGAAAAACGGCCAAAGAACGCGCAGCTCTTTTACGCAGGTGGTTTGAACTGATTGTTGAATCGGCAGATGACCTGGCGCAGTTAATGACAGCAGAACAGGGCAAGCCGTTAATTGAAGCACGCGGTGAAGTTGTTTATGGCGCATCATTTGTTGAATGGTTTTCCGAAGAAGCAAAACGCGTTTATGGTGACACCATTCCCGCCCCGGCAAATGACCGGCGCATAGTTGTTACCAAAGAACCGGTTGGCGTTGTGGCGGCAATCACGCCGTGGAATTTTCCCATCGCGATGATAACGCGCAAATGTGCGCCCGCTATCGCGGTTGGTTGTACGGTTGTTATAAAGCCCGCCGAAGACACCCCGCTTTCAGCGCTGGCGCTGGCCGAGCTGGCTGACAGGGCGGGTATTCCAGCGGGGGTTATAAACATTATTACCGGCAACCCGGTTGAAATAGGTGGCGAATTAACCGCAAACCCAACCGTGCGCAAGCTTTCGTTTACCGGCTCGACCGAAGTCGGCAAGCTTTTAATTCGCCAATGCGCAGATACGGTTAAAAAAGTTTCCATGGAACTGGGCGGTAACGCACCGTTCATCGTTTTTGATGATGCCGATATTGATGCCGCGATTTCTGGTGTCATGGCGTCAAAATATCGCAATGCCGGGCAAACCTGCGTGTGTGCCAACCGTATTTTTGTTCAATCGGGTGTTTATGATGCTTTTGCCAAAAAAATGGCTTCGGCAGTTGGTGAATTAAAAGTAGGTGACGGCACAGAAGATGGCATTACCCAAGGCCCGCTTATCAACATGGAAGCAATAGAAAAGGTCGAACGTTTGGTAAAAGACGCCACCGAAAAAGGGGCAAAAGTAATTACCGGCGGCGCACGTCATGAACTGGGCGGAACGTATTATACCCCGACGGTTTTAACCGATGTCACCACCGCCATGGCCTGCACCACGGAAGAAATTTTTGGCCCGGTGGCACCGCTATATAAATTTGAAACCGAAGCCGAGGCCGTTAAAATGGCTAACGACACCCCGTTTGGCCTGGCGGCATATTTTTATTCGCGTGACATTGGCCGGGTTTGGCGTGTCGCCGAAGCGCTTGAATACGGTATTGTCGGTATAAATGAAGGAATAATTTCAACCGAGGTCGCACCCTTTGGCGGCATGAAAGAATCAGGCACCGGGCGCGAAGGATCTAAATACGGAACCGAAGAATTCCTAGAAGTAAAATACTTGTGCATGGGGGGTTTGTAATAAACCATGGCCAAGTTTGATTATGACCTTTTGACAATCGGTGCCGGTTCGGGCGGGGTCAGGGCATCTAGGCTTTCTTCCGGGTTTGGCGCGCGGGTTGGAATAATTGAAAATTCCCGTGTCGGCGGTACCTGCGTAATGCGCGGGTGCGTGCCGAAAAAGCTTTTGGTTTACGGTTCGCGCTTTGCCCTTGATTTTGAAGACGCGCGT
>JAOULV010000214.1 GCA_029881835.1 Rhodospirillaceae bacterium | reverse complement strand
TAAACAAACAAAGTTATTTCTTGGCCTGCTTTTTTCATGGCATCAACTGCGGTTTCGATTGAACGACGGCGCTGGTATTGTTCGTGTTCGCCAATGAACACCATGGCGGGAATGGAAAGTTTGTCGGCTTCAGACGCGTAACGATATACCTGATCAGGTTCGGGCGCGTTTGGATCTTGCCAGTGGGGGTAATACGAAACATAACACGCGGCCGCGTCTTGTTGGCGGTTCTGGCTGACCGCGACCTTTAATGTGTAATAGCCGCCGCGGGTGTGGGAATAAAGGCACGCTTTTGATGTGGAAACATCACCGAGCCCGAGCAAATGATCAAGCCCCGCACCAACGTCGGATTCCAATGCCGGGTCGTGGGTAATGGGCCGGGGGTCCATGAAATGCGATCCGTAAATATCGGGCGCCAGCACCACAAAGCCGCGTGCGGCCAAGCGTTTGGCGTGGAGGATAACCAAATCCATCAACCCTGCGCGCCCATGCACAAACAACACCGCCGGATATTTGTTATTGTCATCGGGGCGAAATAGTTTTGCCGTAATTTCAGTAGTGGTGCCTTGATAGGTTATATTGGATTCACGCACGTTGTGGTTTTGCGGGACTTCTATTTTGCCGTCTTCCCACCAGTCGGAAAAAAGCCATTTGTCGCGATCATTGATGGGGGCAAAACCTATACCGCTGGGCGCGCTCATCAGCGCTTCTTGCGCCGAAGCCGGGGTGGTAAATACCAATGCCATAAACATGGAAAATATAAAACAGGTGGTTTTATTCATGGATGCCCCCCGATTGGATGATAGCTATATAATTACGATGCCATATTGATATTGCGCTGGCAATTTTTAATAAATAACTCAATTGTATTTGCTTAACGCCTAACGGCTTTAAATGATAGCGCGCAATTCGCCTGCCGCTTGGACATAATTTTTATGCGCATCGGCACATTCAGGATTTTCTTTTGTTATTCCTATAAGGTTTTCCAGTACCGCAAGCTGGCTAGCGGCAAATTGGTTTATATCCACGTTTGCCAAGCGATGAATTAGTGGCAAGAAACCGACCACCACATTTCCGCCATGGGGGCGCACTGCCATTTTTTCCAATTCCATTTTAAGGGCAGGTTTGGAATCAAGCATTAATTGTGCAAACGGTTTTAATATTTCGCTATCGGTTAGTAACTGTTTGCGTTCAGACAAAAACCCATCGGGGTTTGATATTTTTTTGTCCTTGTAGACCAGTGGCGCATTGTCTGAAATATCGCATTCCCACCCGGGCCTTGGGATCAATAAATCAATTTGGTCATTTTCGTCACGGCTGGCGGAAAACGGCATGGTGGAACAGCGCAATGGTTTTCGTTCGTGAATTGAACACAAATTATCTTCACTTAATGCCGGACAATTAATTTGCGGCGGAATATACGACATGGGGGTTAAGCGTACCGCTGCTAATTTTCGATTTTTAAGCTTTAGCGTAAATCCGATTTTAGCGGTCAGATCAAATGATTTTGCGCCTTGGCGAACCGGTGTCCACAGCAAAAATAACGGAAATAAATTAGCGTTTTCCAAGGCATCATTGATAGATAACGGCAACCAACCCGCGCAACACTTACCACATGCAATACAGCTAAAATGTCGGTCCAATTAATGTTTCCCTAGATAATTTTATGTTTATTAGCCACAACATTTTTTATATTTTTTTCCTGAACCGCACGGGCACGGGTCATTACGGCCGATTTTTTCCACCTTTCTAGGTTCAATTTGCGGGTTTATTTTTCCATCAACATAAACCCATTCGCCTTTTTCCCGGCGAAACATAGCACGTTCACGGTGGGCGTGAAGGTCGCCATTTTCTTTGAACCGGGCGGTAAATGTAACCGTGCCGGTTTCATCATTTGGCCCGCCGGCGATAACTTCGGTGATTTCCAGTCCGACCCATTCTGTATTTTGCGCCTGCGCTTTTGCCGACGATACGTTGTAGGTTTCTTTAATTTCCGGTGCATGGGTAGCGGCCACATGGTCGAAATTGCCCATAAAATGCGCGCTATAACGCGAACGCATCAATTGTTCGGCGGTTTTGGATTTAGCGCTACCTTCAATGATAGGGCCACAACAATCTTTAAAATCGTTTCCAGAACCACATGGGCATAAATTTGTTTTCATATTTTACGATACCTTCATTTTGCTGATCCGGATATACGCTAAGTAATTATATCACTGCCACCCTATCCTTTATGGTCATTGATCGGCAAATAAAAAGGCGGTGTATCGCTACACCACCTTTTTAAAAGCCCTGTTAGACTTTGCATTTTTTTAATTTTTAGTGTTGCGCCGCACCAACACCAAGTGCCGCCAGCATTGCTTCGGCCATTTCGACCGCTGCATTGGCACGGGTTTTTTCGCTTTCGCTTTTGGCTTGTGCAAGCAAATCTTGTGCCTGGGTCAATCTTGCATCAGCGCTTTCGCGGGTGATGTCGGAAACCGCAATAGCCTCTTCGGCCAAAAGGGTACAACGATCGGGCGTTACCTCGACAAAGCCACCGGAAACAAATACCCGGTCGGTTATTTTGTCGTTTTCAAAAATATCAACCACACCCGGACGCACGGTTCCAATTAACGGGGCATGACCGGGCAATACGCCAATATCGCCTTCAGCGCATGGCACTACTACCATGCCGACGGATTTGCTTTGCACCAGACGCTCGGGCGCGACCAGTTCAAATTCAACCATTTCTGGAAGCGTATTATCGGCCATTGGGTAACCTCCGCTTTTATCCTTTGTTTATTAGGCTGCTTCTGCCGCCATTTTCTTGGCTTTTGCAATTGCTTCGTCAATGGTGCCAACCATATAGAATGCCGCTTCCGGCAGATGGTCATACTCACCCTCGATGATGCCTTTGAAACCTTTGATGGTGTCTTCCAGTGAAACCAGTTTGCCCGGTGATCCGGTAAATACTTCCGCCACGAAGAACGGCTGGGAAAGGAAACGCTGGATTTTACGCGCACGGGCCACGGTCAATTTATCTTCTTCGGAAAGTTCATCCATGCCCAAAATGGCAATGATGTCTTGCAAAGATTTATATGCCTGCAATATGCGCTGAACCGATGTGGCAACATGGTAATGTTCTTCGCCGACCACCCGTGGGTCAAGTACGCGCGAGGTTGAATCAAGCGGGTCCACC
>JAOULV010000213.1 GCA_029881835.1 Rhodospirillaceae bacterium | reverse complement strand
CAGATCCAACGATCAAGACAGCTAAGCCACAAGCCAAAGACGGTCTTTTGCCTGTGTTACCGCTTCGCGACATTGTGGTTTTTCCCCACATGATCGTACCGCTTTTTGTTGGCCGCGATAAATCGGTTCTAGCCCTTGAAGACGTAATGCGCGAAGACAAGCAAATTTTACTGGTCGCGCAAAAAAACGCAGCTCAAGACGACCCCGGTGCAGAAGATATCTATACGGTCGGAACCGTTTCCACAGTTTTGCAGTTGCTTAAACTTCCAGATGGCACGGTCAAGGTTCTGGTTGAGGGTGGGCAACGCGCTATTGTGAATAAATT
This sequence comes from Rhodospirillaceae bacterium, assembly GCA_029881835.1. Taxonomy (GTDB): domain Bacteria; phylum Pseudomonadota; class Alphaproteobacteria; order Rhodospirillales; family Magnetovibrionaceae; genus DAOVVL01. Next base: position 2,871 of record JAOULV010000213.1, on the reverse strand, counting down.
TGATGAAAGCCAGCCGTTTTTTCAGGCCGACGTAACCATCATTAAAGAACCCGAAGGCGACCCCCGCGAGATGGAGGCATTGTCGCGCTCGGTGGTTAGCGAATTTGAGCAATATATAAAATTAAATAAAAAAATCCCGCCTGAAGCATTGGTCTCAATCAACCAGATTGAAGATGCATCAAAGCTGGCCGATACGGTTGCATCGCATTTGGCCCTTAAAATTTCCGATAAGCAGGAATTGCTGGAAATTCAATCCGTGGCCGAACGTCTAGAGCGTGTTTATTCCTACATGGAAGGCGAAATTGGCGTCTTGCAGGTAGAAAAGAAAATCCGCAACCGGGTAAAACGCCAAATGGAAAAAACCCAGCGCGAATATTACCTGAACGAACAAATGAAGGCGATCCAGAAAGAGCTGGGCGACGGTGAAGAGGGCCGTGACGAAGTTTCCGAGCTGGAAGAAAGAATTAAAAAAACCCGCCTGACAAAAGAAGCGCGGGAAAAATGCACCGCCGAAATTAAAAAGCTCAAAAATATGAGCCCAATGTCGGCCGAAGCCACCGTGGTGCGCAATTATCTAGATTGGATTTTGGGTATTCCGTGGAAAAAGAAAAGCACAATCAAAAAAGACCTTAACGAGGCCGAAGCCATCCTTAATGCCGATCATTACGGTCTGGAAAAGGTAAAAGAGCGCATTTTAGAATATCTTGCAGTGCAATCTCGCACCAAAAAGCTCAAAGGGCCCATACTGTGCCTTGTTGGCCCTCCGGGTGTGGGTAAAACATCGCTGGGTAAATCAATCGCGCGCTCTACCGGGCGCAAGTTTGTGCGTATGAGTCTTGGCGGGGTGAGAGATGAATCCGAAATCCGCGGCCATCGGCGCACCTATATTGGCTCGATGCCGGGCAAGGTTGTCCAAGGCATGAAAAAGGCCAAGGTTTCAAACCCATTGTTCCTGTTAGATGAAATTGACAAGATGGGTGCCGATTATCGTGGCGATCCGGCCTCGGCTCTTTTGGAAGTGCTCGATCCGGAACAAAACTCCACCTTTAACGACCATTACCTTGAGGTCGATTACGACCTGTCCGATGTAATGTTCGTAACCACGGCCAACACCATGAATATGCCGGGGCCATTGATGGACCGCATGGAAATAATACGCCTAAGCGGTTACACCGAAGACGAAAAAGTTGAAATCGCCAAGCGTCATTTGATTGACAAGCAGGTTGAATCTCACGGCCTCAAACCGGATGAATGGTCAATTTCCGATGCCGCCATTCGCGATATTATCCGTTATTACACCCGTGAAGCGGGCGTGCGTAACCTTGAGCGTGAAATTGCCAACCTTATTCGCAAGGCAACCAAAGAAATTGTTATGGACGCAAAAATAAAGTCCATAAAAATTACTGCCAAGAATTTGGAAAAATACGCTGGCGTTAAACGCTATCGCTACGGCGAACTTGAAGACGAGGATAAGGTTGGTGTGACCACTGGTCTTGCCTGGACCGAAGTCGGTGGTGAAATACTGCAAATTGAAGCCATAATGGTTCCGGGCAAGGGTCGCATGACCATAACCGGCAAACTGGGCGACGTTATGCAGGAATCCATCCAGGCTGCGCGTTCTTATGTTCAGTCGCGCGCCATCAAATTCGGCATAAAGCCCCCGATTTTCCAAAGCAAAGACATCCATGTCCACGTACCGGAAGGTGCCACCCCCAAAGATGGTCCGTCAGCCGGTGTCGGCATGGTAACGTCCATCGTTTCGGTGTTGACCGGAATACCGGTTGTAAAAAATGTAGCGATGACGGGCGAAATTACACTTCGCGGCAGGGTGCTCCCAATAGGCGGGCTAAAGGAAAAGCTTTTGGCAGCGCTTCGTTCGGGCATCACCACGGTCTTGATACCCAAAGATAACGAAAAGGACTTGGCCGAAATCCCCGACAACGTGAAAAAGGGTTTGAAGATAATCCCGGTATCGCATGTTGAAGAGGTTCTGGCCGTAGCTTTAAGCGAATCGCTGGTTCCAATAGAATGGGACGAAGCGGCAGAAATTGAGGCCGCGGCCCGTTCCAAGGGCTCAGAAGAGGAAACTAGCGATATTCTTACCCATTAACCTATTTTGGCTTATGTTAACCCAATTTCTGATGAAACCCCTGTGAACCCTTTGTTTTACAGGGGTTTTTTCATTTTAGTCCATATTTTAGGTACATATAATTTAGTTAAAATACCTTAAAAACCGCAAAAAACTGGGAAAAAATAGCGATACGTGATTGACGCGGTGGAAAAAAGGAAGCTAATTTCACCCATCTACTTTCCACGATGCCGAATAATTCGGCGTTATTTGTTTTATCTTAAATCTCGAAATGAAGGGGGCCTTACCTTGAATAAGAATGATCTTATCGCAGCAGTTGCAGACCAGACTGAGCTTTCAAAAGCGGACACAACCAAAGCAGTTGACGCCGTTATTGAGGCAATTACCAAGTCACTCAAGAAAGGCACCGAAGTTCGCTTGGTCGGCTTTGGCACTTTCTCAGTTGCACGCCGCAAAGCAACCACCGGTCGTAACCCACGCACCGGCGAAACCATACAGATTAAAGCTTCTAACCAGCCTAAATTCAAAGCTGGCAAAGCTCTTAAGGACGCCGTCAACTAATACTGGCGCGTACTTTTAAGCACATTACTGGCCGTCTCCTTGTTGGGGGCGGCCAGTTGCTTTTTGCTAATAGCAAAAAACTATGCCGACACACTTTTAAGTGCTTGCAGGCAGAGGGCGTGGCGGTTAATCTGCCGCGCGCCTTGAAATGAGGGCGGTTAGCTCAGTTGGTAGAGCATCTCGTTTACACCGAGAGGGTCGGGGGTTCGAGTCCCTCACCG
>JAOULV010000212.1 GCA_029881835.1 Rhodospirillaceae bacterium | reverse complement strand
AAGCGCCAGGGGGTTTTAAAAAGTGGTAGCTGGAGGCAGACTTGAACTGCCGACCTCGGCATTATGAGTGCCGCGCTCTAACCAGCTGAGCTACCCAGCCACAAAACGCATTAATTAGTAAGCGTTGTGGCGCCCGTATTAGGGCCTGAAAGCGGTGGCTGTCAAGTGCCGGGGCCAAATCCGCCGTTTTTAAGAGTTAACCTCAATAACCACCCTGCCCCTGACCTGCCCTTTTAGTATCTGCCCCGCAAGTTCGGGCAAATCGGCCATGGGGCTTACGCTGGTGATGGCATCAAGCTTTTCCATGGGCAGGCTTTTTGCCAGCAGGCCCCACCCGGCCAGGCGCCGTTCGTTGGGGCAATGGACCGAATCAATACCCAAAAGGTTAACCCCCCGAAGCAAAAACGGAATAACCGTGGCTTCCAGCTTGGGGCTGGCCACCAACCCCACCGCCGCACAGCTTGCGCCGTATTTTAATGACGCCAGCAAATTGGCCAATATGGGCCCACCAACGTTATCAATGGCGCCCGACCAGCGTTCCGATGCCAGCGGGCCACGGGGTGCCTGTTCCAGCTCTTCGCGGGTGATGATTTCACTGGCGCCAAGGTCTTTTAAGTATTCGTGGGTTTCGGCCCGGCCCGTTCCGGCCGCCACCCGGTAACCGAGACCCGCCAACAGCCCAACCGCAACCGAACCGACCCCGCCTGCGGCACCGGTTATTAAAACCTCGCCCTCAACTTCGGGGGAAAGCCCGTGCTCTTGTAACGCCATAACTGCTAACGCTGCGGTTAGGCCAGCCGTACCAATAGCCATGGCGCGCTTGGCATCGAGCCCGCTTGGCAATTTAACCAACCAGTCAGATTTTACCCGCGCCCGGGCCGCATAGCCGCCCCAATGGGCCTCGCCCACGCGCCAGCCGGTGCATACGACCTTATCGCCGGGTTTGAAATTGGGATTGTCAGAGCTTTCGACCGTTCCGGCAAAATCCACCCCCGGAATATGCGGGTAATTTCGCACCAGCTTGCCGATACCGTTGATTATCATCCCATCCTTGTAATTTAGGGATGAATATTCAACCGCGACGGTTACGTCACCTTCGGGTAAATCGGCGGTATTTAGGGTTTTAAACGAATGGCTGACCTTGCCATCGGTTTCATCTAACACTAATGCCTTGAATTGCTGTGTTTGGGGGGTTGGGGTCATGGTTTCTCCGCTAATAATTAAGTGGGCGTTTTGGGCATTTTGACAGCACTTTGCCAGCGGTCAACAGCTAAGCTGAAATACGGGGATATTACCCAAATTAGCTAGTTTCCGTGGGCAAAAAGATAATTACAATCATACCCTTGAGATGAATATAAAACGGGCGTACCGTGCAAAATCAAAAAAATTAATCCCCAGGGAGGATACAAATGAAAATTAAGTCAATTCTGTTTGCCGCTGTCGCGGCGCTATCTATTAATGCCGCAAGCACAAGCGCAAACGCGGAAGAACTGGTTCGCATTGGTACCGAAGGTGCTTACCCTCCGTTCAACCAAATTGGCCCATCTGGCCGCGTAGAAGGTTTTGACATAGACATCGCCAAAGCACTTTGCGCCGAAATGAACGTAAAATGTGTTTTTGTGATTAACGACTGGGATACAATTATCACCGGTTTACAGCAAAACAAATACGATGCAATCGTTGCTTCCATGTCTATTACCGCTGAACGCAAAAAAGCGGTTGATTTCACCGATCGTTATTATTCCAACACCCTTTCAATCGTTGCCAAAGAAGGTTCCAATGTTTCAATGGATAACCTAAAAGGCAAAAACGTTGGTGCCCAGCGTGCGACCATCAGCGCGCAATATTTGGAAGATAGTGGATCGGGTGCCGATCTAAAGCTTTATGATACCCAAGAAAACGCATGGCTGGATCTTACCTCGGGGCGGATTGACGCGATTGTTGCCGATACCCTGCCAAGTGCCGATTGAGTTGGCAGCGATGCCGGAAAAGGTTTTGCCATAATCGGCAATTCAATTGATATCGGTGATGAAATTGGTATTGCGGTTCGCAAGGGTGATTCCCTGCGTGGCAAGCTAAACGCCGCAATTGCCGCAATTCGTAAAAATGGTAACTACAAAGCCATTAACGATAAATACTTTGATGTGGACATTTACTAATAAATGACCGGATAACACCAAAAAACCCGCGCCAGATGACGGCGCGGGTTTTTTATTCTACAAATAAATCATGATTGACCTTCACGGATTTTCCGACCTGCTACTTTTAGGTACCCTGATGACCATTAGGGTGGCCGTTGGTGCGCTTGCGCTTGGGCTTTTGCTGGGGTTATTGGGCGCCATTGGCAAGCTTTCCAAATCGCGAACCGCGCGCGCGATAGCCGGCGCCTACACCACCATCATTCGTGGCTTGCCCGAATTGTTGGTGGTTTTAATAATTTATTTTGGCGCGTCATCAATATTGACATCGATTGCCAGCAATTTTGGCGGTGGGCGCTTTGTCGAGATAAGCCCGTATATGTCTGGCGTTATTGCCCTTGGCCTTACATTCGGGGCCTATGCCACCGAGGTATTTCGTGGTGCGTTTTTGGCTATTCCGGTCGGTCAGGCCGAAGCCGCCAAAGCATTGGGCATGCACCCGTGGCAGGTGTTTCGTTTGGTGACCTTGCCACAATTGTGGCGCATCGCCCTGCCCGGACTGGGCAACCTGTTTTTGGTGTTATTAAAAGATACATCACTGGTATCAATCATCGGGCTTGAAGAGCTAATGCGCCAAACCAAGGTCGCGGTTAGCTTTAGCAAAGAGCCGTTCACGTTTTATTTGGTGGCGGCGATAATTTATTTGTTGCTGACGATCATTACCATGCGCGTTTTGCATAAAGCCGAACAACGCGCGGCCCGCGGCATCGAAAGGTCGCACGGATGATAGATTTTGCGACCATATGGAAATATCTGCCAAAAATTATTGATGGCGCGCTTACCACGCTTGAACTTATGGCGCTATCATTGCTGATTGGCGCTATTATCGCCCTGCCGGTTGCGTTAATGCGTTTATCAGATAACAAATTGATACGCTGGCCCGCCTATGGATACATTTTCTTTTTTCGCGGCACGCCATTGTTGGTGCAGATATTTCTTGTTTATTATGGCCTAAGCCAGTTTGAGGCAGTTCGCGAAAGCTTTTTATGGCCGGCACTGCGCGAAGCTTACTGGTGTGCCATAATTGCGTT
>JAOULV010000211.1 GCA_029881835.1 Rhodospirillaceae bacterium | reverse complement strand
CGCCTGCGGCAAGGCTCATCCCCATAATGGTATCGCCCGGCTGCAACAATGCCATAAACACCGCACCGTTGGCCTGCGCACCGGAATGGGGTTGAACGTTCACAAATTCGGAACCGAAAAGTTTTTTAGCGCGTTCAACTGCCAAATTTTCGGCAATGTCCACATATTCGCAGCCACCATAATAACGCCTGCCGGAATAACCTTCGGCGTATTTGTTGGTCAGGATTGAACCCTGTGCTTCCATCACCGCACGCGAAACTATGTTTTCTGAAGCTATTAGTTCGATTTCATTTTTTTGCCGGCCAAGCTCTTTATCAATCGCCGCTTTCAAATCAGGATCGGCATCGCTTAGCTGGGCGGTAAAAAATTTTTCAATTTCTTTATTTGAATATGCGTTCATGGGGAGGGATTTTCCTGTTTAAAAAATTACAAAAACAAAGTTAGCTGTAGTTAATTTAAGGGTTGCTCAACTTATCAACGCGGCGCTGGTGACGCCCGCCCTCAAAATCGGTTGCAAGAAATGTTTTCAGGCAATCAACCGCAAGGTCGGGGCCGGTCATGCGCCCACCAAAACAAATTACGTTTGCATCATTGTGTTCACGGCAAAGTCTGGCACCCGTTACATCGTGGACAAGCGCTGCACGAATATGGGCAAAACGATTTGCCGCAATGGATATGCCAATACCGCTACCGCATATCAAAATGCCGCGGGTGGCGCGGCCATCTTTAATCGCTTCTGCCAAGGCGTAACCAAATTCGGGATAATCAACTGAATCGGTGCTATCGGTTCCAAGGTTAAGGACCTTGTACCCACCAGATTCAAGGTGATTGAGTAATTCTTGCTTTAGACCCAACCCGCCATGATCGCAGGCGATAGCTATTGTGTCGTTTGACATTGGTTTTCTAATGCTCCCCGTCAGGATTTATTTTTATTATCTCGCCAAAAAACCAATCATGGCGAAGGCCTTTGATACCATATCTCGAATCCAAATGCCAAGGAGACACAATCCAAAGGGGATATATCATTATCTAGGGGGTGCAATAGGCGGGAAAAAAGGGATTTTTGGCATTTAAGCCAGTGTGTTCCAACCGTTTTTGCCCGGCAAATTGGCTTTTTTCCTAGATAATACGTATGCGAGCTTTCTTGCCGCCAGGCGCTTTATGGCCTCTTCGCCGTATCTGGGGTCGGCCACCATGATGACTTCGGTGCCGGTTTTGGGGTCTATGGCGACTACGCGCAAAATAGAGCCAACATGGCGAAATTCGAACAAAACCTCGCTCAGGCCGGATGAGGCCAATAGATCCCCCCTTTTGCCTATGGGTATGTTTGTTGGTGACTTTGTCATAATAAAGACGCTTTTCTGCCCCTAGAATATGGGCAATATATTGAATAAACACGCACCCATAAGAACCACAAAACAACACTTGAGCCTAACTGGCAATATTTATTTGGCTTTGACTAGGGCGGCTATATTCTTTAACCATCTAATTGAATTAAATAATTTGATCAAACGGATTTAACTCAAAACGTGCCAAACAAACCGCCATTAACAGGAAAATTCCCCCTAACCCGGATGCGTCGCAACCGTGGTGATGATTGGGGTCGCAGGCTGGTTGGCGAAACGCGAATTAGCGTTGATGATCTGGTTTGGCCGCTTTTTGTTACCGAAGGAAACGATGTTGGCGAACCGGTTAAATCCATGCCGGGCGTGGAAAGGTTATCTGTTGACCGCATTGTTAAGGCGGCCGGTCAAGCGGTAGAACTTGGCATTCCGGCAATAGCAATTTTTCCCAACACCGACCCTAAATTAAAAACTTCAGATGCGCTTGAGGCATTTAACCCAGATAACCTTGTCTGTCGTGCGGTCAAGGCAATCAAAGAAGCGCATTCTGACTTGGGGGTTATATGCGATGTAGCGCTTGACCCTTATAACGCAGATGGCCACGACGGCATTGTTCGCGATGGAAAAATATTAAACGATGAAACAGTTGCGGCACTTTGCCGTCAGGCGGTTGTGCAAGCAAAAGCCGGGTGCGACATAGTGGCGCCATCAGACATGATGGATGGGCGCATTAAGGCAATTCGCGAAGCATTAGATAAAGAAGGCTTTCAAGATGTTCGCATACTTTCGTACGCGGCAAAATATGCTTCCGCATTTTATGGCCCGTTCCGTGATGCGGTTGGTTCTGGCGGCGCGCTAAAAGGTGATAAAAAAACATACCAGATGGACCCCGCCAACAGCGATGAAGCCTTGCGCGAAGTTGCGATGGATATAGCCGAAGGCGCGGACATGATTATGGTAAAGCCGGGAATGCCTTATTTGGATATAATTGGACGCATAAAAACCACGTTTGCGATGCCGACATTCGCTTATCAGGTATCTGGCGAATATGCGATGATACACAGTGCGGCCGCCAACGGCTGGCTGGATTTAGATGGGGCCATGATGGAAAGCATTATCGCATTTAAGCGCGCCGGTGCGGACGCGGTGTTTACGTACTTTGCCCCGGTTATTGCAAAAAAGATTAAACAATAAAAAACGGCACCTTACTTAAAAGATGCCGTTTTTATTTTTTTATCTAAGGGCCGAAAGATTTATATTTTAGCCCTAAAATCAAGCAAGCGTTCAACATCAAGAACAACCATCAACCTGCCCTCAAGCCGATAAACGCCACCGGCAAATTCACGCCATAGGGGGTCAAGGGTGCTGGGGTTTCCTTCGTAGTTTTCTTTTGAAAGCGGGATAACGTCACCAACGCTATCAACCAACAAGGTGTATAGCTCATTATGATGCTCAACCGTTACGGCCATCATGTGGTTTTGCTTTTTGTTTTTAACTTCTTCAACCGCGCTCAGTTCCACATTTTCGGAACCGGCACCGGATGCTGGTTTTTCTGATTTTTCTGATTTTTTTTCAGCCCGCGCCTCGCCACGCTCCTCGGCAAAATCGGAATCTTTTTTGTTTGCTGCTTTAACCCTGAGCTCATCCTTGGCGTTAATGGCGCGACGGTTAAGACCTAGGCGCACACGAACATCAATAACCGTAACAATGCGACCGCGAAGGTTGATTGATCCGCGTACTTCAGGCGGAGCCAATGGAATGGATGCAATGCTTTCCGGCAGCAATATATCCTGAACAATTAGAACAGGTATGCCGAACAGTTGGCCCGCAATATTGAACGTCACAAATTCTATTGTGCTATCGCCGGCAACACCGTCAATTTCGTTGGAGTCTGCAGCAACAAGAGCTTGACCCGTCATAA
>JAOULV010000210.1 GCA_029881835.1 Rhodospirillaceae bacterium | reverse complement strand
TTTTGCCCAAAAGATGCCTTGGTGTACTCATCCACAAATTGAATGTAGGGGCTCACAAGAAACCCCGGGTCATCCTTTACATTTATTGAATGCACCAGATGGTCCAGCGCCATAAGCCTGCTTGGGCCAATGCCTGGTTCATCATAATTATCAATACGTATGCAAAAATAATCGCTTTCAATGTCACATGGGCTGGCAAAAGCATCCATGTTATTGCCGACAATACCTAACAATGCACCACCGCCAGCAATAACACCAACCACAAGAAAGCGAAATTGATCGGCAATTGCAAAAAGCAAAGCCATTACCGCATAGGTGGCCGCAACCATAATAACGGTTCCGGTTGAACCTATCCATGAAATGAAAAAATATCCGCTTGATAATGTTCCGGCAATCGAGCCAAGGGTTCCCAGTGCGTACATTTGCCCAATGACCCGCCCGGTATGGTGCCTGCTTTCATCAACCGCAATTTTAGTTAGTATCGGTGATACAATCCCAACAAAGAAGCTTGGTAAAAAGAAAAGTGCTGTTGCCAACAAAACAATAATCGGAATAAGCGTTAAACCGCTTTGCATCAATATTCCAGATGCGGTTCTTAGCAACACCAAAGACGAAAGTGATGAAATTGCCGCCAATCCCAATGCCCAGGCAATTCGTCTGGCACCAATTTTTACTTTGACGTGGGGGGGCGCAAGGACACCACCAACCCAGTGGCCAACCGAAAGACCGGCCAACACCACGGCAATAATTGCGGTCCAGGTATAAAGAGACATTCCCACATATGGGGCCAGCAATCTTCCCGCCACTATCTCCAGCACCAGGCCGCAGGCAGAGCTGATAAATAGTGCCGTTCCGAACAAAAATTGACGCATGAAAACAAACCTTAAATTTACCGCTAAAACATTGTAAATAGACAAAAAATTTAAATCAATCGGTGCGGTTGCGGGGTGAATAATGTATAATACCTCTAATCCCCATAACGGCCACCACAAAGAAGATAGTCAATGATAAAAACCATCAAAAATTTCGCTATTTCGCCATTGATTGTAAGCTTGTTTTTGCTTATTTCGCCTTTTTCAATATCGCCCGCAGTAGGGGCGCCTGATTCGCCATCAAAGCAAACAATGGCCGAACCGGAACCGTCTATGGATAACCCGAGAAAGGTTTTGGTGTCACTTAATTTTAATGATGAAAAAAGCGTTTCATCGCTTCTTTATAATGTCATCAATATTCAAAAAGCATACGGTCAGGATAATTTGGAAATCGCCGTTCTTGGCTGGGGGCCGGGGGTTAGGGCGCTGTTAAACGATTCACCGGTAAAGGCGCGCATTGAAAGCCAAATGCAGTACGACATTCAATTTATTGCCTGTGGAAATACTTTGGACACCATTGGCATTAGCCCTGACAATCTGATTGATGGGGTGGAACTGGTAAAAGCGGGATTGCCGGAAATAATTGAACGCGAACTTATGGGGTGGTCAATCATCTGGCCGTAGCCACAAAAATGGAGATAAACAATGCTGATAGAAAAATTTTTTAAAAAATATTTGTTAGCCGCCATTTTTTCGTTGGTATCTGTAACGTTTTCGACAAATGCCTGGTCCGATAGCCATCTGTTGCCCGTGCCCCTTACTGGCGAAGACGGTATGCACGAACAAGCATGGTTTCATGAAAGTTTTTTGGACTTAAGCGAAGACCTGACCGAGGCGGCATCTAATGGCAAGCGCCTTGTTATAATTTGGGAACAACGTGGTTGCCCGTATTGCAAGCGCATGCACGAGGTTAATTTGCGTATTCCCAGAATTGTTAATTCCATCAAAGATAATTTTACGGTTATTCAGCTTAACCTTTGGGGTGATCGTGAGGTCACCGATTTTGATGGCGAAGTTTTAAAAGAAAAAGATCTCGCCAATAAATGGGGTGTGTTATTTACCCCGACCTTGATTTTTTATCCCGAAAATATGGAAAAAGTAGGGGGCAAGGCCGGCAAGGATTCCGAGGTGCTACGCATCCCGGGTTATTTCAAGCCGTTTCATTTTTATTTCTTGTTTAAATACGCCAGAACCAACGGTTACGAGCAAGAGCCCAATTTCCAGCGTTGGTTAGGTGGAATTGGCGAAAAGCTTAGCGCGGCTGGAATAAAATATGATCTTTACGCCGATGAATTGCCGCCAGGATTACCGCCAGAATTTTAACCAGAATTTTAACCAGAATTTTTAATGGCGATTAACCGACGTTGCTGAAAGCCGGGAAGGTTTCAAGCAGCCATTGCGATGCGTCCGCCAGTGATCCGGTGAATATTGCTATGCCGGTTATTATCAACAATACACCAATGGTTATTTCGACCGCGTGCATGTGTTTTTTGAAGCGTGCCAAGAAACGCATGAACGGTTTTACCGCGAATGCCGCCAACAAAAACGGCAAACCGATGCCAGCGGCATAAACCGCCAATAATGAAATTCCGTACCAAACATCGCTGTTTGACCCGGCGACCATAAGAATGGTGGCTAAAATTGGCCCGACGCACGGTGTCCAGCCAAAAGCAAAAGCAAGGCCCAGAATATAGCTTCCAACCAAACCCGATGGTTTGTTTTGAATATGAAAGCGGCCTTCAAAATTAAGAAAACCAATGCGGAACGCGCCAGCATAGTGAAGACCGAAAATTATAATAACCACGCCGGCAATTTTTGCCAAAATGCTTATATTTTCTGCAACCATGATGCTTATGGTTGTGGCCGTGGCGCCAAGGGCGATAAACACGGTGGCAAAACCCAAAACAAAAGCGATTGATGAAACAAAAACCCGGCGTTGCACCGCGCGGTCAACCCCGCCTTCGGCCGTTAGTTCATCCAATGATGCGCCACCAAGAAAGCATAAATAAGCAGGTATCAATGGCAACACGCAAGGCGATGCGAAGCTAAGCAAGCCCGCAACAAAAGAGCCCAAGTAAGTTACGCTAAACGGATCCATTTACTTGATACCTTTTGCTGTTTTAAGCGCCAACAATTTTAATATCGCTGTTGGGCTGCACGTTCACTGTTTTTTTCTTGCGGATGTAATCTGAAACCAAATCGTAAATGGCGGGCCCTTCGGTTCCTTCATTTACCGATGCCCAACCGCCAACCGTATAAGATTTGCTGGCATTTATGGCTTCACCGGTTGAAAGAAGGGTCATGTCGGAAATGCGGCTTCCCATTTTTTGGTGGATATCGATACGGTATCCCATGCCGCCAACCCGCACCATGTCGCCGCCCTGTTGGTAATAGGGGTCAACGTT
>JAOULV010000014.1 GCA_029881835.1 Rhodospirillaceae bacterium | reverse complement strand
AAAGCCGGTGATGAAGTTTGGTTCTCTGTCTGGAACGGCAAGACCCAAAATTCGGCCATTGTTGTTATTGACGACAAGACCCGTAAGCTGAAAAAGGTAATCAAGGACAAGCGCCTTGTTACCCCAACAGGCAAGTTCAACGTTTACAATACGATGAACGATATCTACTAAGGCCAAGTCATGTGGGGCGAGGGTTTTTCCCTCGCCCCATGTTGACGCTTACGGTCGGACTGACTAGCCAATTTTTCGAATTAATATCGGGCATTCTTGTAGAGGAGGGATATCCCGTGAGCAATTCCACCAAAACAGGAAAAGTTTATTTGGTCGGCGGTGGCCCGGGCGACCCTGAATTACTTACCATGAAGGCCCACCGGGTTTTAGGCATTGCCGATGCGGTTGTTTATGACAGGTTGGTATCAAATGATGTTCTTGATCTTGTGCCTGCCGGTGCCGCCAGATTTTTTGTTGGCAAACAAACCAACAACCACACCATGCCACAAGAAGAAATAAATGCGCTTTTGGTCAACCTTGCGCTTAGCGGCCATACGGTTGTGCGCCTAAAAGGCGGCGACCCTTATGTTTTTGGCCGTGGCAGCGAAGAAGCCATAGAGCTTATAAAATCCGAAGTCCCGTTTGAAGTAATCCCCGGCATAACTGCCGCCGCTGGTGCTGCGGCGGCCATCGGGGTGCCGCTTACCCACCGGGGCATGGCAACGGGGGTACGTTTTGTAACCGGGCATTGCCGGGCAGATGTGCCGCTGGATATGGATTGGAAAAGCCTTGCTGATCCTAATACCACGCTTGTGGTTTATATGGGGTTGGCCAACATGGGGCAGATTTCGGCTAACCTTATGGCTGAAGGGCTGTCAGGGGCGACCCCGGTAATGGCGGTTTCCAAAGCGACCACACCCGATCAGCAAACATGCAAAGCAACCTTGGCTACACTGGTTGATACCATTAACGCCAAAAAGTTGAAAAGCCCGGTATTGATTATCATCGGACAAGTTGCAGGCTTGGCAGATATCATAGGACCTGAGATGATACCCAAGAAAGGTAGCGACGATGATGAAACCATCAGGTCAATCGCCAGCGCGTAAATTAACCGCAAGCATTAGCCTAGCTTTTTTTGCCATGGTTATTTGCAGTCCCGCCACCAGTGGCGAGCCGGAAGCAAAACGCCAAGGCGAACTTATCCACCAATTAATTCAAGATTGCGGTTCATGCCACGGGCTAACCCTAAAAGGTGGCTTAGGCCCGGCACTTTTACCGCAAGACCTTATCAATAAAGATGATGAACGTTTGACCGATATTATTTTGTATGGCGTTCCCGGCACACCGATGCCGCCGTGGGAATTTGAAATATCAAAAGAAGAAGCCAGCTGGCTTGTTAAGCGCATGAAGGAAGGCAATATAAATGAACGTTAAAAAATGTATTCATGCATTTATTTTTGTGTTTGCGTTAATGGTGCATACAACGGCGTTTGCGGCCGAGCCTGAAATTCGCGGCAGCGGTGATTTGGGTCTTATAATTGAACGCGCCAGCGGAACTGCACAAATTATTGAAACCACAAACCGGACTAAACTTTTTACAGTCGAAGGGCTTGGCGATTTAAGCCATGCATCAGTGGTTTTTTCGCGTGACCAGCGTTATGGCTTTGTCTTTGGTCGCGATGGCGGTTTAAGCAAAGTTGATATGCTGCAAGGAAAAATAGTCAACCGCGTAGTGCAGGGCGGTAATGCCATTGGCGGGGCCATTTCGCAAGACGGTAAATTAGTTGCGGTTTCAAATTACGAACCGGGCGGGGTTCGGGTGTTTGATGCAAAAACCCTGGAAATGGTGGCCGATATTCCAGCCAGCTATGGTGATGGTCTTTTGTCCAAAACCGTTGGCTTGGTTGACGCGCCCGGCAACCGTTTTGTTTTTTCACTTTATGATGCGGGCGAAACATGGATAGCCGATTTTTCCAAATCCAACACACCGGAAATAACCAAGTTCAAAAATACCGGCGACCTTCCTTATGATGGGCTGATCACCCCTGATGCACGTTATTATATTGCCGGGTTATTCGGCGAAGACGGGCTTGCCATGCTTGATTTATGGCATCCGGAAAAGGGCATCAAACGCATACTGGGCGGTTACGGTAAGGGCGAAGAGCAGTTGCCGGTTTATAAAATGCCCCATCTTGAAGGCTGGGCCCAGGCAGGCGGTAACCTGTTTTTGCCGGCCATTGGCAGGCACGAGGTATTGGCGGTAAGCGCCACTACCTGGCAGGAAGTTGGCCGCATCCCGGTTCATGGTCAGCCGGTATTTGCCATGGCCCGGCCTGACGGCAGGCAGATATGGGTTAATTTCGCCCATCCGTTAAACGATGTGGTGCAGGTAATTGATGTCGATACCATGAAGGTAATAAAAACCTACAAACCAGGCAGGGCGGTATTACATATGGAATTCACCCCGCGCGGCGAACAGGTATGGATATCGGTTCGTGACCGCAATGTGGTTGAAATATATGACACCAGAACAATGGAAAAAATAAGCGAACTTCCGGCAAACACCCCCAGCGGTATTTTCCTAACCGCACGCGCGGCAAAAACGGGCCTTTGATGAATGTTTGAAACCGATAAAAAATTGCTAAATAATTATCAGCGCGATTTTCCCCTTGTGCCGCGCCCCTACGCCGAAATTGGAAAACAATTGGGCCTTAGCGAGGGTGAAGTAATAGAAAATTTTTCCCATCATATAGAAAGCAAAACCATAAGCCGTATCGGTGCGGTGGTAAAAAACGGAACCATTGGCGCCAGCACCCTTGCGGCGATGAAGGTTCCGCAAGAAAAATTGATTGATGTTGCCAAAATTGTTTCATCATTTGATGAGGTAAACCACAATTATGAACGCGAACATAATTTTAATTTGTGGTTTGTGATAACTGCACCAAGCGAAGCGCGCTTACAAGAAGTATTAAGTGAAATTGAAGCTAAAACCAAAATTACACCCATAAACCTGCCGATGGTTAGGGACTATCATCTTGATTTGGGGTTCAAAATATCATGGTAAATAATGCAGCCATATCGCACCCCGAAGGCGTATTTGCCAGCGATGATGAATTGGCATTGATAGAGGCGCTTTGTGGTGGGTTACCGCTGGTGCCGCGGCCATATAAAATATTGGGCGAAAGATTAGGGATGAGCGAAGAAGATGTTTTGCAATATCTTGAAAGCCTGATTGCGCGTGGAATAATTCGTCGTTTTGGAGTTGTGGTTCAGCACCGCCGCCTTGGCTATACCGCAAACGCTATGGTGGTTTGGAATATTTCCGATGAATTGGTAGATGAAATTGGCGAGCGCATGGGCAAGTTTGATTTTGTCACCCTTTGTTATCAGCGACCACGCAGATTGCCCGATTGGCCATACAACCTTTTTTGTATGGTTCATGGGGCAAAGCGTGAAACCGTGTTGGCACAAGTGCGTGAATTGGCCGATAGTTTGGGCATAAGCGATGTTCCCAATGAAGTGCTGTTCAGTAGCCGCCAATTCAAACAACGTGGCGCCAGATACGGAAATGGCCATAAATAATGAACTTAAATAATCCCCAAGCCCTTGATCAGCATGACAAGGATATAATCAACGCCCTGCAAGGGGGGTTTCCTGTTTGCGAGCGCCCTTATCTTGAAGCGGCGAAAAAGCTGGGCTTAAGCGAAGATGATTTAATTAAGCGGATTGAAGCATTGCTTAATAGCGGTGCACTTAGCAGGTTTGGCCCGCTTATAAATGCCGAACGCATGGGCGGCGGGCTTACGCTGGCCGCACTTGCGGTTAATGAAGATGATTTTGATCGGGTGGCTGAACTTGTAAATGCCCATCCGCAAGTTGCACATAATTATGAACGCGAACATGAATATAATATGTGGTTTGTCATCGCCACCGAAACACCCGAACAGGTCGAACAAATAATCAAAAAGATTGAGCTTGAGACCGGATTGCAAGTTTTGAATGTTCCCAAATTAGAAGAATTTTTTATCGGCCTGAGATTTGATCTATGACAGCAGAAATATTGGAAATTGATGTTGTTGATCGGGCAATAATCGCCGCAACCCAAGGGGGATTGCCCCTTGTCCCAAGGCCCTATGACGCGATCGGTGATGGCGTGGGCCTAAGCGGGGCAGAGGTTCGGGCCCGCATGCAAGAAATGCTAAAAAGCGGTATTATCAGACGTATTGGCGCTGTGCCAAACCATTACAAGCTTGGTTTTAGCGCAAACGGCATGACCGTTTGGGACGTGGCAGATGAACAAATTTCAGATTTAGGGAAAAAAGTTGGGGCGTTAGAATTTGTCAGTCACTGTTATCATCGCCCCCGTCACGCACCCCACTGGCCGTATAATATGTTTGCCATGGTGCACGGAAAAAACAGGGAAGAAGTTGAATCTCACGCCCAAGAAATTGCAAAAATACTTGGTTCGGCGGTTAAGGGCAGTGATATTATATATAGTAAGCGAATATTGAAAAAAACCGGACTAAGAATAAGCGTTTAAGAAAGAAGATAAAATGTTTCGTTTATCGAAATTCATGGATGAAATTATTGAACCAAAACCATTGGGGCCGGTGCGCAAACCATCGGGCCCGGTGGTTATATGGAATCTTATTCGCAGGTGCAATCTGACGTGCAAGCATTGTTATTCAATTTCAACAGATAAAGATTTTCCCGGCGAACTTTCTACCGATGAAGTATTCAATGTTATGGACGATCTTAAATCATTCGGTGTTCCGGTTTTAATTCTTTCCGGTGGCGAACCGTTGTTGCGCCCTGATATTTTTGATATTTCAAAACGTGCCAAGAAAATGGGATTTTATGTTGGCCTGTCAACCAACGGAACCTTGATTGATGAAAACATGATCGGGCGCATTGCGGAAATTGGTTATGATTATGTCGGCATTAGCATTGATGGCATAAAAGAAACCCATGATAAATTCCGTCGGCGCGAGGGGGCATTTGATGCATCAATGCACGGCATCCGTCTTTGCCTAAACGAAGGAATAAAAGTAGGCATTCGTTTTACCATGACCCAAGATAACGTTCATGAATTGGACGATTTATTAAAACTTATGGATGACGAAGGAATTGATAAATTTTATCTATCGCATCTTAATTATGCCGGGCGGGGAAACCACAATCGCAAAGACGATGCGGTTCATGCAATGACCAGAACCGCCATGGAAAAACTTTTTAACCACTGTATGGAAGACCGTAAAAACGGCGGAACTAAAGAATTCGTCACCGGCAATAACGATGCCGATGGGCCATTTTTATTAAAATGGGTTGAACAAAATTATCCACAAAGCACCAAGCACGTAACCGAATTGTTAAAACGCTGGGGCGGTAATGCCTCAGGGGTTAATGTCGCCAATATTGATAATACCGGGCACGTTCACCCCGATACCATGTGGTGGCATTATGACTTGGGCTCGATCAAAGACAGACCTTTTTCCGAAATATGGACAGACACGTCTGATCCGCTAATGGCGGGCCTTAAGCAAAGCCCACGTCCGGTGTTGGGGCGTTGCGCCGAATGTAATTATCTTGAAATTTGTAATGGCAATACCCGCACCCGCGCCCATCAGATAAGCGGCAATTTTTGGGATGAAGATCCCGGATGTTATATGCTTGACGAAGAAATCGGTTTAAGCGGTGAACGCGAACGCTTGGCGGTATCTTCATATTCCCGCGGGGCAACACGCAAAGACAACATCAAGGTAGTTTAATTTCAGGTGTAACAATATGAAAAACAATAATTTATTCGCTTTAATGGCAATGACAGTGGCGGTGATAATTATTTTGCCCAATCCTGTGTTAAGCCAGGGCGTAGATGAAATCTACCAAGAACATTGTGCATCATGCCACGGTGACGAGCGCTTTGGTGGAATGGGCCCTGCGTTACTGCCGGGTAACCTTGGCCGTTTAAAAAAGAAACAAGCCGAAAGCATAATTTCCAGCGGCCTTCCGGCAACCCAGATGCCTGGGTTCGCAGATAAAATTTCACCTGAACAAATAAATCAATTGGTCGAATTGGTATATTCCGAGCCTAAACGGATTCCAAAATGGGGAATTGATAAAATAAACGAAAGCCACACGGTTTTTATCGCCGAAGATAAGCTACCCAAAAGCCCCATTCATAATGCAGATTTGTTAAATTTGTTTGTGGTGGTTGAATCGGGCGATCACCATGTAACCATTCTTGATGGTGATAAGTTTGAACCATTGGCCCGGTTTGAATCCCATTATGCCCTTCATGGCGGGGCAAAGTTTTCACCCGACGGCAGGTTTGTTTATTTTGGTTCGCGCGATGGTTGGGTAACGCGGCACGATCTTTATAATTTTGAAACTATTGCCGAAACCCGTGTCGGTATTAACCTGCGCAATATTGCGGTTTCCAGTGACGGGCGTTTTGTAATGGCGGCTAATTATTTGCCCAATACGCTTGTATTGATGAATGCCAAGGATTTATCGGTAATAAAAATATTCGATATCGTTGATGGCGATGGTAAATCATCGCGTGCCAGCGCGGTTTACAACGCTCCACCTAGGGAAAGTTTTTTAATTGCCCTAAAAGACATACCGGAAATTTGGGAAATTCCTTATATGGATAACCCCAAGCCGGTGGCAAAGGGGCTGGTGCATAATTATAAACCCGGCCAGTTGGAAGGGGAATTTGATTTTGGCCCGTTCCCGGTCAGGCGAATAAAGCTTGATGATTATTTGGATGATTTCTTTTTTGATCAAGAATACCGCACCGCTTATGGCGCGGCACGCAATGCAAAAATGGGCCAAGTGGTAAATCTAAATGTTGGGCGCAAGGTGGGTGATCTTGAACTTTCATCCATGCCACATCTTGGTTCGGGCATTACTTTTGAATACCAAGGAAAGCAAGTGTTGGCGACCCCGCACCTCAGCGAGGGTGCGGTAAGCGTTATTGATATGCAATCGTTCAAAACCATCAAACGAATTGAAACAATGGGTCCGGGGTTTTTCATGCGCGGTCATGAAAACAGCCCTTATGCCTGGGTTGATGTTTTCTTTGGTCCCAACAAGGATGTGTTGCATGTAATTGATATGCGCACCCTAGAAATAGTAAAAACAATTAATCCGGCACCAGGCAAAACCAATGCCCATGTCGAATTTGACCGCGACGGCAGCCATGCCTTGGTAAGCGTGTGGGAAATGGATGGCTGGGTGGTTGTTTATGACGCAATTACCTTAGAAGAAGTAAAGCGCATACCAATGAAAAAACCGGTTGGAAAATATAACGTATTTAATAAAATCAATTATTCATCCGGCACCAGCCACTAAGCGTTATTTTTCCAACGTAGTGTTTTGCTTGTGCTTGACGCTTTGGCAGTATATTTTCACCCAGCAATATTTCGACAAAACCCTTTTTTTAAGG
This sequence comes from Rhodospirillaceae bacterium, assembly GCA_029881835.1. Classification (GTDB taxonomy): domain Bacteria; phylum Pseudomonadota; class Alphaproteobacteria; order Rhodospirillales; family Magnetovibrionaceae; genus DAOVVL01. The sequence goes on along the minus strand of JAOULV010000014.1, from coordinate 5,542 downwards.
AAACTTGTTTTTTTAGGAGAGATGCCGGAGTGGTCGAACGGGGCGGTCTCGAAAACCGTTGTGCGCTTGCGTACCCAGGGTTCGAATCCCTGTCTCTCCGCCATAAACAAAAGCCCCCTTTGGGGGGAGCCACTAACCAAATATGGGGAGCCATCGTACAAAACGATGGCTCCTATTTCATTAAACCGCTGCCTCAAAAAGATTTATTTGCCGGGAGCGGAAGGTGCCATTTTGTCGAAAACGACAAAATGGCAAATGCTTGAAAAATGACTATAAGGGTAGGATGTCGAGCAATATTGAGATTCGCAAAAGTCAGCCCGGAGACACTGCCGAAATTGAGCGGTTATACATAGACGCCTTCCCGGATGATGATTTACTGCCGCTTGTAAAAGAGCTTCTGTACCTCGGGCAGGACGCAATTTCGCTTGTCGGGGTGCTCGATAGCGCAATCGTAGGGCATGCCTGCTTCACGATTTGCCGCATTGAAGAGAGCAGTCATGAAGTTGCGCTTTTGGGCCCGCTTGTGGTCGCGCCAGCCTTGCATGGACAGGGGGAAGCACGCTGATTAAGGTAGGCTTAGGGCACGCGGAAAACCGTAAAATTGGCTGTGTGCTTGTTCTCGGTGATCCGGCTTATTACAGCCGCTTTGGTTTTGAGTCAGAGGACAAAGTGGCCCCGCCATATCCATTGCCTGCGCAATGGCGTGAAGCATGGCAATCCATAAAGCTACGAAACGCTAAATCACCCTATGAGGGACATCTAACTGTGCCGGAACCATGGCGTAATACTTCACTGTGGACTTCCTGACCCTTTAGGGGCTTCCCCGCATACGGTTAGTGACTCGCCCTTTGGGGGGTTTTTGTTTATGTGGATTGGGCAGCGGTGAACGGATCCTTGTTCGAGCCGAAGGCCAGTGAAGTAAAGCCGAACTAATCCCTATACGCTATTTATCTTTAGCAAAAACATTGGCGCGGTGATAATATAGGTCAACGTTAATGCATGGGGGCGCATAGCTCAGTTGGTAGAGCAGCTGACTCTTAATCAGCGGGTCCCAGGTTCGAGTCCTGGTGCGCCCACCAAGTTTTCCCGGCAAACATTTGCGGTTTTTATAGGGGAGGGATGTCGTTTTGCACTATCTTCCTTTGATTGATACGGCGCTACAACAGATCTCTAAGTTTAAAGTACGCCATTGATAGCACCAGCGCGGGTTTGCGCATTAATGCACCACCCGGAAACGACATGTGTGGAATACGGGTAAATACATCAAAACGTTCCGCCGTTCCCTGCACCGCTTCGGCCATCAGCTTTCCGGCCAGTCCGGTCAAAAGTATTCCATGGCCGGAAAAACCGTGTGCGAAATATATGTTTTTTGCGATTCTGCCAAAATGGGGCAGGCGGTTAACGGTAATTGCAACGTTACCACCCCAGGCATAATCAATGCGCGCATCTTTTAATTGCGGGTATATTTTGCGCATGGAATTGCCCATTGTTTGCTTTAGGTCAAACGGCACAATGCCCGAATAACTCACTCGCCCGCCAAACAACATTCGTTTGTCCGCCGATAGGCGCCAATAATTAAGTACAAAATTAATATCAACCACCCCTTCATCATCACGGATTAGGCTTTTGGCCAAGCTGTCATCCAGCGGCTCCGTGGCGACAATGAATGTGCCGACTGGCATGATTTTTTTTCCAACAGATGGCGCTAGCTTATCTAGGTACGCGTTGGCACACATAATAACGTGTTTACAGCGCACGGTTCCCGATGGGGTGGTGATTATTGGTTCATTGCCTTGTTGAATGTGGGTAACTGGCGAATTTTCATAAATAACCGCACCTGCCGATTGCGCCGCATCGGCAAGCCCTAGCGTGTAATTAAGCGGGTGAAGATGCCCGCTTTGCGGATCCGATAGCGCGCCAATATATTTATGGCTTCCAACCCGTTCAAACGCTTCTTCTTGGTTAAGCATTTGCAAACCCTCATAACCAATTTCGCTTTCAAGCTCTTCTTTGGTTTGGGCAAGTTCGCGAATTTGTCGTGGTTTTATGGCCATCATTAAATGGCCCCATTTCAAATCGCACTTGATGTTGTGTTTATTTACGGTATCGATCAGCAACTGTTTGGAATATATGTTCATATCCCAAAGTTTTTTTGTGTCTTCACGCCCAACAATTGAATAGAGGTCACGCACACCTTTGTTATAACCGATGATGGCCTGTCCGCCACTTCGCCCCGATGCGCCCCAGCCAACTTGATGGCCCTCAAGCACCACAACCTTGTATCCCTGCTCTGCTAAATGCAGGGCGGCCGATGTTCCGGTTATGCCCGCCCCAATAACGCAGACATCACAATTTACATCACCTTCCAATTTGCTCCGCATGGGGTGCGGATTGGCAGATGCGAAGTAATAAGAATCCGCGTGATGGTCATTGTGAATGGTGCTCATGGGTAAAACGTCCATTATATTCTAATATTAGCGTTGCATAAAATTATAGAAAATCAATCTATAAAATAGTAACAATAATCATAATTCATTGATATATATAAATAAATTATGGAAAATCAAAGATAGTTAAAGATATTCCTGCCTATTGCCGCATAGTGTTTTGCCGTGATAATGTTGAAAATAATCATCACACAGGGCTATCAGTCAGTATAAACCGCTCGTGGCACAGGTAAAGCCGAAAGCTTACAAAATGCGTACCAAACCAATTGTTGCCGTTTCAACATGCGTCAAGGACATTGGCGGGTTTGATTATTTTTGCGTCAACGACAAATATATAAATTCATTGGTAAGGGCCTCAGGCGTTGTTCCGGTAATGCTACCGCCAATTGGTGGAGAACTGGAAATTGAAGAAATAATGGAAATGTGCGATGGTATATACCTGACTGGGAGCGTTTCAAACGTGGAACCGCATCATTATGGCGGCGCCCCCAGCGAAGCCGGAACCCTGCACGATCCAATGCGCGATGCTACCACGTTGCCGCTTATTCGTGCCGCAATACAATATGGTGTGCCGTTGTTTGCGATATGTCGGGGATACCAAGAGGTAAATGTGGCTTTGGGTGGGACTCTTCATCAAAATGTCCATAAGGTTGATGGCATGATGGATCACCGCGAAGACAGAACCAAAGAACCTGATGTATATTATGGCTTGGCTCACGAAGTAAAATTAATCAGTGGCGGAAAACTACAAGCTATTGCCGGAACCGACACTATTAAAGTCAATTCGCTTCACACGCAGGGGGTTGATCGTTTATCCGATGAACTGGAAATAGAAGCGTTAGCGCCGGATGGTTTGATAGAAGCCTTCCACGTAAAAAAGGCAAAGGCCTTTGCCATTGGGGTGCAGTGGCACCCAGAATGGAAAGTAATGGAAAATGAATTTTCACGTGCGCTGTTTACCAGTTTTGGTGATGCTTGCCGTGAGAGAGCAAAAAAGAGAAGTACAACATGAGTGATGATAAATATGATTATGCACGCGTCAAAGATGAACTTGGCGCATGGTGCGACGAAAACCGCATAACCGAGGTCGAATGTTTGGTGCCGGATTTATCCGGCATAGCACGGGGCAAAATTTTGCCGACGGAAAAATTCCTAAAAGGCATTCTTTCCGATGCTCACCGTTTACCCGAAGGCATATTTACCCAAATGGTAACCGGTGATTTCCCCGATACCGATGGGATTGTGCCGTTGATGGATATTGACGTCACGCTTCATCCAGATGTTTCAACCATGCGCCCGGTGCCATGGTATGGCGAACCAACCGGACAGGTTATTTGCGATTGTATTTATCCGGATGGAAGACCGGTTGATATTTCTGCGCGTCAGGTTTTAAGAAATGTTTTGAAGCTTTATTCTGACAAGGGATGGAAACCGATTGTCGCCCCCGAAGTTGAAATGTACTTGGTAAAAACCAACGTTGACCCAGATTTACCGTTGGAAGCCCCGGTTGGGCGTTCCGGGCGGGTGGAAACCGGGCGACAAGCATTTGGCATAGATGCCGCCAATGAATTTGATTCAATTTTTGAAGATGTCTATGACTACTGCGAGGCCACCCAAATTGATATTGATACCTTGAACCACGAAGCGGGCGTAGCGCAGATGGAGGTCAATTTCCTTCATGGCGACCCATTGGATTTGGCTGATCAGGTGTTTTTGTTTAAGCGTACACTTCGCCAAACCGCCATAAACCACGGCGTATTTGCGACCTTTATGGCAAAGCCCATGCAAAACGAACCGGGCAGCGCACTGCACATTCATCAAAGTTTGTATGATGTAAAAACCGATGAAAATATTTTTTCTAACAGCGATGGATCAAACAGCGATTTGTTTTTGTCATACATTGCCGGCTTGCAAACCTATGCCCAAGATATAATGCCGATGTTTGCCCCTAATGTTAATTCATATCGCCGTTTCACATACGAAGAAGCGCCAATCAATACCCATTGGGGGCGTGATAACCGCAGTTGCGGGTTGCGGGTTCCGCGTTCCGGTAATGATGCCAGACGCATCGAAAACCGCCTTCCCGGTGCGGACGTTAACCCCTATCTGGCCATTGCCGCCACACTTGCGTGTGGGTATTTGGGTATGACCGAGGGACTTAAACCCACGGCAGAAGAAACCGGCAATGCCTACGAACATGAGCGCGACCTGCCATACCATCTTTCAGATGCCCTAGAACGGTTTGAAGAAAATGAAAACCTTCGCAAGGTGTTGGGCGAACGCTTTGTTGATTTGTTGTGCATAGTTAAGCGCGATGAACAAGATACCTATGATAGGGTGATTAGCTCATGGGAACGCGAACATTTGTTACTTAATGTGTGATTTTATAAAAATAAAAAAGGATTAATAATGAATTTGGTTCTAAACAGTACCGCCGAATGGCAACGCGAAGATCGCGAACATCATTTACATCCGTTCACTGATATTGCCCAATTAAGCAAGAAGGGTGTTCGCGTTATTACGCGCGCCGATGGTGTTTACCTGTGGGACAGCGAAGGTGAAAAAATTATTGATGGCATGGCGGGGCTTTGGTGTGTCAATCTTGGTTATGGGCGTAAAGAACTTATTGACGCAGCCACCAAACAAATGAGCGAACTTGCCTATTACAATACATTTTTCCAGACAACTACAATGCCGGCCACCGCGCTTGCCAGCTTATTGGCCGAGGTAACGCCTGACGGTATGAACAATGTTTTTTATGGTAATTCAGGATCAGAATCCAATGACACCGTGGCGCGTTTGGTTTGGCGTTATTGGGATGCAATAGGCAAGCCAAGTAAAAAAACAATAATAAGCCGTACCAATGGCTATCACGGCAGCACCGTTGCGTCTGCTTCTATGGGCGGCATGGATTTTATGCACAAACAAGGGCCATTGCCCATTGCCGGTTTTGTTCATATTGAACAACCACATTGGTATTTTAACGGCCCCGATATGGACCCGGATGAATACGGGATTAAGGCCGCCCACAGGTTAGAAGAAAAAATACTGGAACTAGGCGCGGAAAATGTCGGCGCATTTATTGGCGCGCCAAT
>JAOULV010000209.1 GCA_029881835.1 Rhodospirillaceae bacterium | reverse complement strand
GTAATGGCGCGGCGTTAGCTTAATGCCTGCTTCGGGCACCAAATCCACAAACGGGTTGCTGGTGGGTGGCAATGCATCGTGTACGGCACCAACAACCTGTTCGTAACTATGCGCGCCGGTAACGGCTAAAATGTCCGGGTGGGTTTTTCTTAATTCGGCTTCGTTGATGCCAAGACAGCCGGTTACGATTACCCGGCCGTTTTCGTTCATGGCCTCTGTTATTGCGTCCATACTTTCGGCCCGGGCCGAATCAATAAACCCGCAGGTGTTGACGATAACCACATCGGCGCCTTCATAGCTGTTGGAAATGGCGTAACCTTCGGATGCCAGCTTGGTCAGGATGCGCTCAGAATCCACCAGCGCCTTGGAACAGCCAAGGCTGATAATTCCTACCTGCGGTTGGGAATTTTTATCGTTCATAATGGTATCTTATATAATACCACCACCAAACAAAGGCGAGGGGCAATGATTTAAGATTTAATCTGGGTCTTGATAATTTTGGTCATGGTGACCGCAAGGTGGTCTTCAACCACCACAACTTCGCCCCGGGCAATCAGGTTGCCGTTGGCGCGTATTTCGATATCTTCACCAACGCTACGGTCAAGCTGCACCACCGCACCACGGCCCATTTTCAGCAACTGGCTTACCTTCATGTAAGAGGTGCCCAAAACCGCCGTTACCTCAAGCGGAACATCAAGCAGGGCTTCTTGCTGGTCTTCGCTTTCGCCATCAAAATTATCATCGCTCATTTATGTTGGCTCGTTTCGGTACAATGTTAAAGAATCGGTCATGCCGTGGCATTATAGCGCCTTGGCGCCACGCCCGCCATGGTAGCCAATTAAAGACCGCTTGTGGTGAATAAAGAATGAAGGCCTGAAAATTCGATAAAAGCCCAATAAAATCAAAGGAAATCAGGTTTTTTTGAAAATTTCCACCCGCATCGGTTGGGCAAATTCGAAGCCTTTTTTGCCCCTGACGCCAAGGTTGGCAAAAAGGCTTTTAAGCTTGTCTTCAAATTTATCGAATTCGTCATTTAGTTCGGGGTTAATGCGCAACATGCGTTCGCGAAAGGCATCAAAATCGGCCAGATTGACAATGTGGGTATGAAAAATTTCATCAATTTTTTCAAATCCCATGCTTGGGGTCTTATCCAGCGCCTTTTTGGCCTGGGCGCGCACTTCGGTTTCATCGTGAACCGGGGCCATTAAATCAAAATGCGGGCCGCTTGCCAGCGGTTCGGACACATAAAGTATCCCGCCCGGCTTTAACACGCGCCAAGCCTCAGACAGGGCGGTTTGCATTTGTTCGCCCGCAATATGGTGCAAAGAATTGAAAAAAATCGTTACGTCCATGCAGGCGTCATCAAAGGGAAGTTTTTCGGCGATGCCTTGATGAAAAATTTCCCCGCCTAACGTTTTTTCTGAACGCGCTTTTTCCAACTGTGCGGGGTTGTTATCAACCCCAAAGGATTTGGCACCATGGCGCGCCATCAATCGAACCAACGTGCCAGTGCCACAGCCAATGTCAACAGCGCGCTTGCCCTGAAGGTCAATGCTTGCGGTTAATACATCGCTATTGGCGCGAATTTCATTTTCAATTGGTTCTGCACTAATGGGATTCATGATTTTTTATTTTATTCCGTATTTATTGGGCCCAAGCTTTATATGGTGACAGGCAACATATAAAACAACCCTGTTTCAAATTTGGATGTATTTTCAACGGGGTCATTGAAATACCCGATGCTCCATATACAGCGCAAGTGGATAATTTAATTAAATTCACAATATTTTAGATGGCGGGCTCTTCGTCCTCGCCCGTAATCTGGACAAGGCTACGTTGCATGATTATGGCGTTAACCCAGCGTTCGAATTTGTATCCGGCATCGTCTAAAATTCCAGCCTGCACAAAACCAAAACGTTCATGCAATTTAATTGAATAGCTGTTTTCGTTGCCGCCGATAACCGCAACCATTTGATGAAATCCCATTTCGCTGCAAATATTGATAAGACGCTCAATCAACGCAGAACCAATCCCCTTGCCGATTACCGCGGGATCCACATAAATGGAATCTTCAACCGTAAAGCGATAGGCAGAACGCGGACGAAAGGTTGAGGCATAGGCAAACCCGACAACCTTTCCGTCCATTTCGGCCACAATATAGGGGTGGTTTTTCTGTAAAATAATATCGCGCCGGTTTGCCATTTCTTCGGCGCTGGGGGGCATTTCTTCAAAGCTGGCAAGGCTATTTTCAACATAGTGGGCATAAATGCGCTGGATCGCCGCCATATCGCCGACTTCGCAATTGCGAATTGATACGTTTGGTTTTTTATCTGTTGTCGCTGGCATTATTTTTCACCCCGCAAAAGGGCGGGGTTGATTGTGGAAAGCTCACCAACCATTTTACCGATGTTATTTTTAAGCGTTTCAAACCCAGCATTTTTGCTAATGCTGTCTTCGTTCATATAAAGTGCGCGATTGATTTCTATTTGTAGGGCATGGCGCATTTCATATGGCTTGCCATAGTTTCTGGTGGTGAACCCGCCGGCGTAGGGTCTGTTCATTACGACCCGGTATCCCATGCCCTCTAAAATTTCGCGCGCTGTTTGTGAAGCAATTTTTGCACATGCCGCACCATTGGCATCGCCCAGCACCATATCAACCCGGTTATCGCCGGGGTCGGCATCCATTGGCCCGCCAATTGATGGCATTGAATGACAATCAACCAGCAAATATGTTTCAAATTTTTTATATGTTTCTTCAAGCAAATCACTAAGCGCTTGGTGAAACGGCATATAGCATTTTTCTATGCGTTGGCGGGCAATGGCGAAATCAATTTTGCCTTTGTAGATGGCCGCGCCATCGGTAACCACCCGGGCAATGGTGCCAAGCCCGGAACGAACCCTGGGTGATGAGGTATTGGCATCAAGCGGCAACGGCCCTGTAAACATTTCAGGGTCCAATTCCCATGGTTCACGGTTGGGATCAACATATGCCCGGGGAAAGCGCGCCTTTAATAATGGCGAACCCGCGGCAGGGGAATTGTCATACAGTTCATCAACAAATGCATCTTCCGAACGGCGCAACGCCACACTATCAAGCGCGGATGCTTCTTGAAAATCCGGCGGGTAAATTAAACCGCTATGCGGGGATGAATAAACAACACACGATGATTGGTTGTCAGGTAGCAACAAATCAAACGGATGCTCTTCATCGTTTATGAACTGGTCATTGATGGGGGCCATTCGAGAATTCATTATCCTGTTTTTTTAAGCGAAACTTAGAAAGCCAGCCTAATTATATACTTAAGCTTAAGCCCATAAGCCAGCCCCTTTA
>JAOULV010000207.1 GCA_029881835.1 Rhodospirillaceae bacterium | reverse complement strand
AAGGTCCCGGCCTTTAAGGGGCGTTTCTTTTTGTCTTTTTTTAAGCTATGGTGAAGCGAATAATTTCAAGGGATTTAATTTATGAACGACGAAACCCAGGCAGGCGAAACCCAGGCCAAGGTTGATGACCTGATTGAGCGCAGACGCCTAAGGCGGTCTTTAACCGTGTGGCGCGCCGCTGGTGCCGTCTTGATAACTGCAATCGTGGTTATTTTTTTGGCAAAAAGCGACAATGGGCCAAGTAGCGTTATTTCATCTGATCATGTGGCGCGCGTTCATGTCGGCGGTATTATTGTTAGCGATCGCTGGCGCGCAAAAATGCTTGATGATCTAAAAAAAGATGATGGCGTCAAAGCGGTAATGGTAATGATTGATAGCCCGGGCGGAACCGTTGTTGGGGGTGAAGAATTATTTTTGGGCTTAAAAGAATTGACCGAAACCAAACCGGTGGTAGCGGTCATGGGCTCAACCGCAACGTCGGCTGCATACATGACGGCCCTTGGTACTGATCATTTAATAGCGCGCGAAGGCTCCATCACCGGGTCCATCGGGGTTTTGATGGAAACGGCCGATTTTACCGCCTTGCTTGAAAAACTGGGTATAAAACCCGAAATAATCAAAAGCGCACCTTTGAAGGCCCAGCCCAATCCACTGGAAACCATTACGCCTGAAGCACGCGCGGCCATGAAAGATGTAATTTTAGATATGTTTGCCATGTTCACCGATATGGTTGCCAGCAGACGAAACATGACCCCCGAACAGGTAAAGCAAATTTCCGACGGGCGGATATTCACCGGGCGTCAGGCGCTAAAAAATGGCCTGATAGACGCCATTGGCGGGGAAAAGGAAGCAAGATCTTGGTTGGCTGAAAATCGTGGGATTTCCTTGGAAATTCCCGTAAAAGACGCAAAACCTGACTATCCGGCAGAACAGTGGTATCAAAAAATAGTGGGTTTGGCGGGAAAAACGCTGTTTTCTGAACGACTTAAACTTGACGGACTGCTTTCTGTTTGGCACCCTAACATGTAGCCGTCAGGCACCACTGCTTAAAATCCGGCGGTGGCCACAAACACAAAGACGGCAGGGAGGTATGAGCATGACAAAATCCGAACTTATCCAGCGTCTGGCCGATGCCAATCCGCATCTCTACCTCAGGGATGTTGAGCGTATTGTGACAACTATTTTTGAAGAAATCACAAATGCACTGGCCGATGGCAACAGGGTGGAACTTCGCGGTTTTGGTGCTTTTTCGGTAAAAGAAAGGGATTCACGTGTTGGGCGTAACCCACGCACGGGCGAAGCGGTTAATGTTTCTGCCAAATACATCCCCTATTTCAAAACCGGCAAGCAGCTTCGCGAGAGACTAAACCCCGGCAATTAAAAAGCCATTTTAACAATACTTACACTTGGGAACCGGACTTATGCGGCGCATATTTATGTGGGTAATTTTGCTGCCGGTGGCTCTGGCCATGGTGGTGTTTGCGCTCAATAACAGTTCTGGCGTTGCCATAAATCTGTGGCCGTTTGGCATTGTGGTTGAAATGCCTGTTTATCTGGCGTTTATTCTGGTTTTGTCCTGTGGCGCGCTTTTGGGTGGTTTTGCTTCAATAATATCAAACAGCAAAACAAGGGCGCGCCAGCGCGCCAGCGCCTATGAGCTAGAGGTCAAACTTCGCGAGATGGGTAAACTCAAATCCAGATGCGAGACCCTTGAAGCGGAATTAAAACAGCTCAAATCAGCAAACCCACCCGCTTTATCAATGCGTGCAAGCGGTTCAGAAATAATTTCGCCCCCACCTAATTGATTTTTTCCGGCCTGTAAACACAAACGCCATACCCAATATCATTTTGATGCATTTACTGCTTTATCGCACACACATTTCCGCGTTAAAAGTAATGGATGAACAGTTCTGTAAACACGACCAATGGCAAGATAAAGCCGTCCGAGCGTATTTTTGTTGCGCTGGATACGCCTGATATCAAGCATGCTTTAAATTTGGCGCAAAGCCTTAAAGGGCTGGTCGGCGGATTAAAGCTGGGCAAGGAATTTTTCACTAGCTTAGGGCCCGAAGGTGCCAAGCAAATTACCGCTTTGGGTATGCCCATTTTTCTTGATCTTAAATACCACGATATTCCAAACACGGTTGCCGGCGCCGTTCGTTCGGCCCTTGGGCTTAAGCCGTTTATTTTAAACGTCCATGCATCAGGCGGGCGCGCCATGATGGAAGCAGCGGCCCATGCCGCCGATGAAGCCGGCCCTAACCGCCCTTTGGTTATTGCTGTCACCGTGCTGACATCAATGAATAGAAACGATTTGGCCGAAGTTGGAATTGACGTAGAACCGATTGAACACGTAATGCGCCTTGCCCGCTTAGCCAAAGATAGCGGCCTTGATGGTGTTGTTTGTTCGGCCAAAGAAGTGGTGGCGCTGCGCGGTAACGTCGGGCCTGATTTTAAATTGGTGGTGCCTGGCATCAGACCCGAATGGGCATCAAAAGATGATCAAAAACGCGTGGTAACCCCCAGAGACGCAATTGATTTGGGCGCAGATTATTTGGTTATCGGCAGACCCATAACCGCTGCTAATGATCCGGCCGAAGCCGCAAGACGCATCGTGGCCGAGCTTTCCGATGGACAATAAGCCTGAAAAAAATTCCATAATACCGTTCAAGGTAATTGCATTGGCCATTAGTCGGGTTGGGCGTAATTTATTGCCAATGCTTAAACTTGCGATGTTGCCGTTCGCTATTTCAGTTGCGGTGGTGGTCGTGGCGCGTGATGTTGGCCATCCGGGGCGTCTTGTCCTTGATGGAATTCATGGTGTTATTATTATTTCATTTCTTAGCGCCGCCGTAGGCGTTGTTCGCGGGGCGATGCCTGTGGGCATGGCGCGCTTTGGCTTTGCCATGCCAACCATTAAAGCGCTTAGCAAAATTACACAGTGGAAGACAACGCTATCGCTGCTAATTGCCGCAATATTTATAATGACACCGATGGCAATTATTTTAGGGCTGTTAATGCGCCGAATTGAAATGTTATTTCAGGCATTTGATATAACGTGGTTTGGTGTTCCTTCGCATATTATCCCGGAATTTTTACTTAACATCGTGTTGGCGAGCCTTATTTCAGCGGCTTACGTTCGGGCTAAACCGGCAAGGGCAAAAATTTGTGGTATCAAATCAAATGCGGCGCTTGAAACAGCGGTCAATGGTGGTGCCACAATGCTAGGGTTTGTTTTTTTTCCGCCTAGCCCGCGCTTTATTACAATTGATGAAGCAAAAAAACTTATGGAATTGGTGCCCGGCGGCATAACCAAGGTAGCTTTGTTGGTCGATCCCGATGACGCCACCTTAAACAACATCGTCGCAAAATTACCCGTA
>JAOULV010000208.1 GCA_029881835.1 Rhodospirillaceae bacterium | reverse complement strand
CTGAACTTGTACGCTTTCACCACCCAAGGTGAACGAATCTCCAATCGCCGAAAAGTTGACCCCATCATTTGACCCTTCCCACCGCCAAACACCACTGGTGGCGGTTCCGGCTGAATGCCATGTTACTTCGTCCACTATCTGCGGATTGTTTTCACCAAAATCAAATTGAACCCAGCGACCGGTAACATCTACTGGTTTTAAACTAAACCCATTTGAAATATTGCTCTCAAAATTTCCATCAACAGCATTTGCCACTCTTCCGCTTTCAACCAGCCCATAAGAAGAAGTTACAGAAATTGTCTGGCTTTGATCGCCGTATGAATATTTGGATGTTGTCGTTCTGGATTTTCCCGATGTAACGGTTGAATTTTTCCAAGTAACAAATGGCTCTGCCTGCGCATTACCGGAAAGGGTGGTTCCATCGCTAATGGCGTTTCTGGTTTTTTCTTCCAAACGCTCAAGAATTGAAATCACCTTGTTTGCGGCATCGATTGATAACGCCACAAGGGCTGAGCCACTAACTGGATCAAGGGAAATCTGCCCCGCACCCAATGACGGGGGGGCAAAAATACGCTCGGCCGAACGCGCGGAAACCGCGCCCTGCCCAGGGATTACGTTAATGCCAGCCCTTTTCCAGTGCACAAGCATCTGCGAACGGGCAGAAAAACCAATTTCCGGTAATGCCATAACCACAACCCTTCAGAGGTTTATGGTTAACAATATCATAACACAACAGGCATGTACAAATAACTACATGAAACTATTGATATTTATATATAAACGGTTGCTCAATTGCTGGCTTTTTCAAGCGCATCAAGGGCTTCTAGCCAGGCCCGCTCGGCCTCTTCCATGTCGCGCTCCATTTTGGCGGCGCGCATCTGTAGTTCAATCACGTGTTCTTTGTCAGCCCCTTCAAGATAAATATCAGGGTTGGCCAACTCTTTTGTGATTTCTGCTTTTTTTCGCTCAAGGCGCTTTACCCATGCTTCGGCTTGCTGGGCTTCTTTTTTTAATGGCACTAACGCTTCGCGCGCCGCGGCCGCTTGGCGCCTTGCCTCTTTTTTATCAACCATCACGGTTGATTGGTTTTTTCCGTTTTCTTTTTCTTTGTTTGGCTTTTCACCGCGCAATGATTGCCTTTTCCCTAATAGGCGCGAACGATAATCATCTAGATCGCCGTCAAACGGTTCGATTTTTCCATCCTCGACTAACCAGAATTGATCGGCCGTGGTTTCTATCAGGTGCGGATCATGGCTTACAATTATAACCGCCCCTTCAAACGCGTTTATCGAATGCACCAATGCTTGTCTTGAATCCACGTCTAAATGGTTAGTTGGTTCATCCAGTAACAAAATATTTGGTTTGTCGGCGCTTATAAGGGCAAAATTAAGCCGGGCTTTTTCCCCGCCGGAAAGGTCGCCAACATTTGTTTCCGCGCGTTCTTGGGAAAAACCAAAACGGCCCAATTGTGCGCGGACTTGGGGTTCGCTATCGCGCGGACGGGCGCGCTCCATCAAAATATATGGGGTCGCACTTGCGTCTAGTTCTTCTGCTTGATGCTGGGCAAAATAACCAACCCTAAGGCGCTTTGATTTATTTATCTTTCCTGCAAGCGGTTGTAATTTCCCCGCCAACAATTTTATCAATGTTGATTTACCGTTACCATTTGCGCCCAACAACGCAATGCGGTCTTCGGAATCGATGCGTAGCTCAAGGTTTGAAAGCACCGCCTTGTCATCATAACCGATTGACGCATCATCGGTGGTTACCAATGGTGATGCCAAAAACGCAGGTTCGGGAAAATTAAATGAAATGGATGCTTCATCCCGATCTTCGGGGATTGGTTCCATTTTTGAAAGCATTTTTATACGCGATTGAGCCTGTTTTGCTTTGCTGGCTTTGTAGCGAAAGCGTTCAATAAATTGTCTGATGTGGGCGGTCTGGGCTTCGCGTCTGGCGCGTTGTTTGGCGTTAAGCTGCAAACGTTCGCGTCTGGTTTTTTCAAATTGATCATAACCACCTTGATAAAGGGTCAGCTTTGAATGTTCCAGATGCAGTATTTCGCTGACCGCACGGTTTAATAATTCACGGTCATGACTGACCAGAACAATGGTTCCGGGATAGGTCTTTAAATAACCTTCCAGCCATAATGTCGCTTCCAAATCCAGATGATTGGTCGGTTCATCCAACAACAGCAAATCTGGCTCAGAAAACAAAAGCGATGCCAGCGCCACACGCATGCGCCAGCCGCCGGAAAATTCGCTACACGAACGCCCTTGGGCATCATTGTCAAAGCCCAAGCCCACCAATATGCGTGCGGCACGGGAATGTGCGCTATGGGCCTGCTTATCAGACAGGCGGGCATGAATTTCACCAATGCGATCAGGATCGGTGGCGCTCAGGGCTTCGTTTTCCAGCGCCACCAATTCCTTGTCGGCCGACAGAACCGTTTCCAGCAGGCTTTGGCTACCCGATGGGGCTTCTTGATGGGTAAGGCCGACCTTCCAACGGGTGGGCAGGTGAATATGCCCGCCATCAAGGTCAATATCGCCGGATATTAAGCGCAAAAGCGTGGTTTTACCCGTGCCGTTGCGACCCACAAGGCCAACACGGTGTCCGGTGTTTATGGTGGCATCGGCCCCATCGAGCAAAACTCTGGCGCCAACCCTATAAGTTATCTTATCAAGACGTAACATGGGCTGGTGTGTATCATGCCCAGACAAATGAATAAAGCGGACTTGTGATTGAATATCATTGATGTAGGCTTTGGCCATGGAAACACCGCCCAACAGTAAAACCATTGAAATAAGCATCAAAGGCTTAAAAAAGGCATTTGATGACAATTTGGTATTAAACGGTATTGATCTGGATATTCATCGCGGTGAAATAGTTGCCATTGTCGGCGGTTCGGGTTGCGGTAAAACTGTTTTGCTAAAACATATTTTAGGCCAACTAAAGCCAGATAGCGGCGAAGTTTTGGTCGCCAACCACGAAACCAGCCCCGCCAAATTAACAAGCTTAAACAGCGTTGATGAACACGAACTAGGATTAATTCATACCCACTGGGGCGTGGTGTTTCAAAACAACGCGCTTTTTTCAGGCTCGGTCATGGACAACATGGCATTGTGGCTAGATGAAATAAAAAACCTATCTGCGGGCGAAATAAAACCGATTGCCGTAAACGCGCTGGAATCTGTCGGCCTGCCGGTTACGGATGATTTTTTATCCCTGCCCATATCTGATCTTTCCGGTGGTATGGCCAAACGCCTTGCGGTGGCGCGCGCTATCGCCATGAACCCGGAAGTTATTTTTTATGATGAACCGACAACCGGCCTCGACCCGACCAGCGCCATGCAAATTCATGAATTAATAACTGCGAC
>JAOULV010000206.1 GCA_029881835.1 Rhodospirillaceae bacterium | reverse complement strand
GACTTAACCCCGCCTTTTAATTGGCGTTTCCTGATTTCAATTTGGAAACTTTTAAATTTTGACCAAGACCCATTTGCCCCCAAGCCAGAAAAAACCGATACATGGAAACGGGGGCGCTACATAATTGAAGCGCTATCGCATTGTCGCGAATGCCACACACCCAGAAACATAATTGGTGGCATGAATATGGATATGGATTACGCCGGAACCGCTAAAAACCCCGAAGGAATTGCGGTTCCCAACATCACCCCTGAGCGCGAAACCGGAATAGGCAAATGGACAAAAAGCGATATTGATATGTTGCTTACCATGGGCATGTTACCAAATGCCGACTTTGTTGGCGGGGTAATGGCAGAATCCATTTCACATTCAACCAGCAAAATGACACCTGCCGACAGGGCCGCGGTTATTGAATATCTTGAACAAATCAAGCCGATTGCAAATTCAATTAAACGCCAAAAAAGCAATAATTCAGGCGAAAGCTGGCAATAATAGTGGCATTTTTAGCCTCTATCTAATCCAAGTTGCTAATAAGCCACTTAGGATTTATCTTTTGTTGGTAATTTAAGCAATGTGGGTGGGTTTTCACGGTTAATATATTTTGCCTACATAATGCACGAGAGGGATAAAGTGCAAAAATCAGTAATAATGATCATTGTTGGCATTGTCATTTTGGCAGGCGGTATAGCCGCCAGCGTATTCATGGGCCAAGAAAGCCCGGCGCCTGTGGCACAACCAGAAACACCACAAACCAAAGAAACTGAAATAATCCCCCCAGCATTTGATGTTGTTCGTGTAAATCATCAAGGTAACGCAGTAATGGCCGGTCGCGCCCACCCAGGGTCAACTGTTGAGATATTAGACGGTGACGATGTTTTTGGAACCGTAAAAACCGATAGCCGGGGCGAATGGGTTTTTGTTCCCGATCGGGTTTTAGATGTGGGCGAACACAAACTGGGTCTAAGAATGTTGCTCGAGGGTAAGGACCCAATCCTATCTGATCATATTGTATTAATGCGCGTGCCCGAACGCGGCCAAGACGCGCTGGCGTTAAAAGTGCGCCGTGATGGCGAAGGCCCAAGCGAGGTTTTGCAAAAACCGGGAAAAGCCGCAAACGCGGATGGAGCCGCCCTTTCAATTGATAGTGTCGATTATGGCACGGGCGGGCTATCTATCAGCGGGCATAGTGACCCAAGTGCGCAAGTACGCCTTTACATTGATAACAATTTTATCGGCGCGACCCAAGCAGATGAAAAAGGAAGCTGGACAATAAGCCCGCAAACAGAAATAACCCCCGGCAAATATAAATTGCGTGCAGACCAGGTTGATGAAAACGCCAAGGTTATAAACCGGGTAGAAATACCGTTCCAGCGTGACCCGATGAACGATACCTCGGGGCTTAAGCCCGGTTCATTCGTTGTGGTTCAGCCCGGCAACAGCCTGTGGCGTCTTGCGCGTAGAACCTACGGCAGCGGGGTTCGTTATCATGACATCTATGAAGCCAACGCAAACCAGATAAAAGATGCAAATCTTATTTACCCGGGGCAGGTCTTCCGTCTTCCGAAAAATTAAGGAAAAATAACATATTGTTCGATATGCAAAAGTTTGCGAACTTAAACAAATAATTACGGCCATAAGGATAAATGATTTGAAAGACGTTTTAGTACCAATTAACAGCGCCGGGTGGCCGTTTATCGCACTGTTTGCGGCCATATCACTGGGCTTGGGTTATATCGCCGAACCGCTGGGCTGGGTCGGTGTGGTTTTAACCGCATGGTGTGTTTATTTCTTCCGCGACCCTGACCGGGTAACCCCGACCAAAAAAGGGCTGGTAATTAGCCCCGCCGATGGCCGGGTTTGCCTGATTGACGAGGCCGCACCACCGCCTGAATTGGAAATGGGCGAAAAGCCCATGGTGCGGGTTTGTGTTTTTATGAACGTCTTTAATGTGCATGTAAATCGAGTGCCAATTGACGGCACCATAATAAAAAAGGCCTACCACCCGGGTAAATTTTTTAATGCCGAATTAGACAAGGCAAGTGTGCACAATGAACGCCAAGCCCTGTCATTAAAAACAACCGACGGCAAAGATATTGCATTTGTCCAAATAGCCGGATTGGTCGCAAGACGAATTATTTGTCACGTCAACGAAGGACAAATGGTTTCGGCTGGCGAAAGGTTTGGTCTTATTCGTTTTGGTTCTAGGGTTGATGTTTATATGCCTATGGGAACCAACCCCCAGGTTGCAGTAGGCCAATTGTGCATTGCCGGGGAAACCGTTATTGCCGATTTGAATTTTGCCCAAGAAAAGATAACTGGCGAAACGCGCTAGCGCACAAAAGCTTCAAGGATATTTAAATGCAGCGCCCAAAACGAGCACGCCTATCAATAAACGTTATGATTCCCAATATGCTAACGCTGTTGGCGCTGTGTTCGGGCTTAACCGCCGTGCGCTTTGCCTACGAAGGGCGGTGGGAACATGCCGCGTTGGCAATCGCGGCGGCGGCCGTGCTTGATGCGCTCGATGGGCGTATTGCGCGCCTGTTAAAAGGTGCGACAAAATTTGGTGCCGAACTTGATTCTTTGTCCGATATGCTTTGCTTTGGGGTTTCACCGGGGCTGGTTTTGTATTTTTGGTCTTTGGAAAAAATAGGACGGTTTGGCTGGATTTTGGTTTTATTGTATGCGGTTGCCTGTGCGCTACGTTTGGCAAGATTTAATACCGCAACAGATGACCCCGAACCACCCGCATGGTCGGGCATATTTTTTACCGGCATTCCCGCCCCTGCTGCCGCCGGATTGGTTCTGTTGCCATTGGTTATGTCTTTTAATATATGGGAAGAATTTTTCCGTCGCCCCGAGGTCGTATCGGCATTTATGATTTTGGTTTCCGGTCTTATGGTAAGCCGCATTCCGACCTATTCGTTCAAAAAGGTAAAATTAAAGCCAAGCTGGATACTACCAATAATGCTTGCGGTCGGCCTGTTTGCTGCGGGAATGCTAAGCGCACCATGGACCACAATCTCATTTGCCTTGCTTGGTTACCTTGCATCCATTCCGTTTTCCATAAGAAGCTACCGTGAAATGGAAAAACGCGTAGCCAGCGGCGAAGTTTTTGAAGACGACGAAGACTAATCGGGCTTTTACTTCAAACGGTTTATTCGGCTGGATTTTCTAATTTTGCTGCACGTTTTTGGCTCCACCAATTGGCAAAGTTAACCCGCGCCATCAGTGCCGATGGGGTGAGCACCAAAGTAAGCAATGTTGAAAAAGTTAAACCAAAAACAATTGAAATCGAAAGCTGAACCCACATCTGGTTTGACGGGGTGCCAAACGCCACGGAACGATCAATAAAATCAATTCCCATATTCAAAGCCATGG
>JAOULV010000205.1 GCA_029881835.1 Rhodospirillaceae bacterium | reverse complement strand
TGTGGTGTCTATGCGTTTGGCATGGTGACCGGAATTCATGCCATCGGTGGCATCACTCCCCCACGCAAGACTAGGGTTGTTATACAAGGTGGCGGCAACGGCCGGTATGGCTTCACCCTTGCGGGCAAGAAGTGACGCGCTGAGCGATGCCGCAGGCTTGGTGCTGGTGTTGTGTTTCATTGGATATCTCCCTCAACCTTTATCAAACAACCTGACGGCGGCCAAATACCTTGTGGCCGGTATCGGTTTTGTTTGTTGCCCTGATATCGGTTGCGAAATCATGGTGGCGAATGCCAGACATTTTGCGTTTTTGGGCTTTTTCAGCGTCGCTAAAGCCCGCCCACAAATCATCACTGCTTGGCTGCGGTACGGGGTTTATTTTTAGACTTGCCTCGCCCATCACCTTTGGCGCAACCGCGCTTATCAATGATGGTGCGGTAATTTGTTTTGCTTCAGCATAATCATCAATTAAATCTTGATCATCCGGGTCATCCGAGCCATCCGAAGAAGCGGCGTAATTAACCGATGCCTGTTTAGCAATTACCGCCTCTTCTATCGCTTCTTCGATTGCTTCCATGGGGATGTCGTCTGCGGAATAATCATCAACATCGTTAAATGCTTTTTTCTTTGCGGAAGATCCGTCAAAACGGTTCATTGCATCAAGACCAATTGAGGTTGGAAGAATTTCTGAATTAAGCCGGGCGTTGAGATATTCCCAAAGGCCCAATATTTCTGTTGCCGATTGTCCGCTCGGTTCCAATTCCATCGCGGTGCGCCCATCAATCATGCTCGAGGCATAAACGGTGCGGTGATGTATGGTAACCGGTGCCACAGTTCCGTGCTGGGAAAGCGCTATTGCCGCTTCGAATGTTATTTTCGCCCGCGGTGAAGCATCGTTTAATACAAACACCATCGGCTTGCCACATGCCTGCACTAATTTAACCGTTGCACCAACAGCGCGAAGGTCGTGCGGGCTTGGCTTGGTCGGCACAACCACATAATCGGCCACCGATATAACATCGTGAATTGCCGATGTAATTGCCGGCGGGGTATCAACCATAACCATCTTGACCCCGGCTTGACGAAGATTATCAAGATGGCCACGAAGATCATGAAGGTTGGTTTGCACAAAAACCGGCTCCGGGGTTTCGCGCTCGTTCCACCATGCGGCCAGGCTTCCTTGGGGATCGGTATCAACGATTGCCACCGGACCATGTCCGGAAAGGCTGGCCTGAACCGAAAGGTGACCGGTGAGCGTTGTTTTGCCCGACCCACCCTTTTGAGAAACAACTGCCACTACAAACATTTTAGTCTCCTTCCGGCTGTATTTACTGCGCCGCCAAGAAATTGCGATTCGTAAAACATCTGCCAAAAGCATAAGTTCAGAACACCCAAATCAACTATGATGGGCATCACTCGCGCTTGTTGATGGGGCTTGAGCATTTGGGGAAAAGCGAAATTTTTATGTTTTTTCAGTTAGTTTTGCTTAAATACCCGAATGTGTTATTTTTTCTAAAGGCGGGGTAAATTGTAGAAAAAGGCGGTTATTTAAGTGGCTCAGGTTTTGAAATTTTTCGGGTGGATTGCCTGGGGTGTTGTGACCACAGTAATAGCTGTGGGCATTTTAACCGCCCTGCTTTTCCAGGGCGCAAGCTCGCTTGATGGCGCATTTTCAGACCCAATAACCATAGGAATTTTGCTTGGTGCATATATCCCGGGTGGGATTCTTTACCTGCTTGGCGCCTTGGTCGCGCGGTTAAATGCCCGTGAAGCGGCAAAATTGGCGGCAAATACGGGCAATATCACCGAAGGTGCGCCTTAAAAAAGATATTCAGCTTAAGTATTGCCCTAAAACCCAATAAGCGCATATAAAAGCCGCACCGGAGAGGTGGCCGAGCGGTTGAAGGCACCGGTCTTGAAAACCGGCAAGGGTTAACGCTCTTCGTGGGTTCGAATCCCACCCTCTCCGCCATTAAATAACGGCCCCCTTGTGGGGTCGTTTTTTATTTTTCAAGCGGTAGGGTTATCCAAAACTCGCTTCCCACACCTTCTTCGCTGTTAACGCCAATTTGCCCATTCATCAACTTGACCAGCTTTTGGGTAATGACAAGACCAATTCCGGTGCCTTCAATGCTTGAGCCTTCGGCGCCAAGCCTGGAAAACGGTTTAAAAAGTTCGTCCATTTTATTGACCGGAATGCCATAACCGGTATCGCTTACGCTTATTTTAAGCATGCCGCCGTCTGTTTCCGCAAAATCCACAATTACTTCACCGTCTTTGCGGTTGTATTTAATGGCATTTGAAAGAAGGTTTATAATTACCTGTTTAAAGCGTTTGGCATCGGCGCGAACCATTCTTTTTTCTTTTTCCAGATTAGGGTGTTTAAGCTTAACGCCGTTATCTTTGATTAGCGCTTTTGCAATAACAAAGCATTCGTTACAGGATTTTGCCAAATCAACGCTTTCAATCGTCAGGTCATCTTTTCCCGATTCAATTTTTGATAAATCGAGAATTTCATTTATTAGGTTAAGGAGATGATGTCCGCTATCGCTTACATCTTTCATGTATTTAGATTGCGTATCATTAAGTGGGTTGGTTGGGTGATTCATCAAGAAATCTGAAAATCCGATTATGGCGTTTAATGGTGTGCGCAATTCATGGCTCATTGATGAAAGAAATACTGATTTTGCCTTGTTCGCTGCATTGGCGCTGTCTCTGGCTTCGCGCAAATCCCATTCTATTTGCTTGCGTTCAAACAACCGACCGATTTGCGAACCGGCATGTACAATTGTGCTTATCAAATCATTGTCGGCGTGTTGTTCAAAGGGTGTAAAAAATTCCATCACCGCAACAACATTTCCGTGAACCTTGATGGGAATGGCCAGACTTGATTTAACCTTGATATCCGCCCCCATTTTTGCCCTTGGGAAATTTTTATCAATGCCAACGTCTTCAATCCATAACGGTTCACCGCTTTCCAGCACCCTGCCGGGTGACCCGACGCCTTTGGCAAAATTGGTTTTCATTGTAATTTCGCGAAATTTTTCAAAAAATTCCGGATCCTCCAAATACCACGCACCCGATGGAATAAGCATGTCCGGATCGGTTGGCGAAACAACATAAACATGGCCAACCGGCCATGTGATAAAATCGCACAGTTCAAACAAACAATCGCTTATGCCTTGTTCGATATTTTTGGCCTCGCTTGCCAAGCTGGTTATTTTGTAAAGAAAATTAACCGTTTCATTTTGCCTTTCAAGGCGCTGCACCGCATGCTTTCTTTCGGTTATTTCTTCGGAAAGCTCTTTGGTTCTTTGTTCTACCCGGTTTTCCAGATCATGTTTTATTTCAATAAGCTCGGCCTCTGCGCGTTTGCGTTCGGT
>JAOULV010000204.1 GCA_029881835.1 Rhodospirillaceae bacterium | reverse complement strand
ATAATTGACCTTAAAAATGGGGCGGTATAAAGGCAGAAAATTTGCCCGTGGAAAAATTAGTTAAACACACCATCTAGCAAGCGCGGTTGCTTGCGTTCAATTTTGGGTATTTCGCCTTCGTTGACCGGAACGCCCTTTGCTTGGTTTTCGCGAATACGCTGGGCTTCTTTGGCGGCATCAACCGTTGTGCCGTATTGCAGTTCGTCGCCAAACATCAATGTTTCCATAACCGAAACATCTTCAACCGCGAAAGCTGATGTTTCTTTGTCAACTAGATGGCGAATGTTGGGTTCGGCGCTGGCAACACCGGTGCGTGAATAAATTGCCGCCAATCCCGGGCTGGATGAATTTACAACCTGCGTCGGCGCCTGCCTTCCGGTTATTACAACGCGGGCCTGAACGGCGGGGTCGTCTTCGGGGCGAATTTCGGTTCCGGGTTCTGCTGGTGGGCGCAAGCCAAAATCTTTCGGAACCGAAAGCGGCGCACGTTTATAAACCTGAAATTCATCTGGTGCGCCTTTTTCTTTTATCAGGTTGCGTCTGGTGTCGGCGCATCCGGCAACAATGCCGGCCACAACAATAAGGCCGATTACGCTGGTCATTTTGGCAGAAAAGAAATTCATGGTTTTTCCGACTGGTTGTGGTCTGTGTCTGTAACAGTGTTATTTTTAGGCTGTTCCGGCTCAGGCTTCAAGGCCTCGAGAATTAATGCCGCAGCCCCTAGGGTAATAGCCGTATCTGCCACGTTAAAAGCCGGCCAATGGCTGGAACCGATGTGAAAATCAAGGAAATCGACCACCGCACCGAAGCGGATTCGGTCCGCCACGTTGCCCAAGGCGCCGCCAATAATAAGCCCGGTGGCCAGCACCGAAAGCAGGCTTTCGCCCTTCATAAGCCAGTTCAACAAAAACGCCACAATAACCACGGCAATCGCGATTAGCACCCAGCTTCCCATATCGGAGCTGGCACCGAACATCCCAAAGCTAATACCGCGATTGTAGGCGATTACCAAATTAAAGAACGATGTTATGCGCATGACCGTAGGAACCGGCATTACCTCGGTCAACATCCACCATTTGGACAATTGATCCAAAATAAAAACAATCAGCGCGATGCCAAGGCCAAGCATTCTTAACTTGGCAATATTGTTTTCAAATGTGTTCACGCTCTGCCATCCCCTAAATGGTCAACCGCATCGCCACAACGCGAACAAACGGTTGGGTGGGCGGCGTTTGCGCCAACGCTGGAACTCACCATCCAACAGCGTTCGCATTTTTCACCTTCGGCTAATGCCGGAACAACACCCACACCTTCGACGTCATCTAATTTGAAGGCGCCAACGGGGGCTTCGCCTTCGATAAGTTCGCCACCGGATGTTATAACCAATTCGCTTAAATTAACCCCTTGCAATGCGGTTATGTATTCAGACGCAACATAAACTTTTGGTGCCGCTTGCAGGCTGGAACCGATACGTTTTTCTGCACGTTCAATTTCCAGCGCACCGGTTACCACCCGGCGAAGGGCGCGAACCTTTTTCCATTTTTGCTCTAGCTCTTCGTCTTTCCAGCTTTCCGGTGCATCGGGGAACAAACGGAAATGCACGCTATCGGTTTCACTGGGGAAGCGCGCTTGCCATGCTTCTTCGGCGGTAAAACAAATAAACGGTGCCAACCACGCGGTCAGGTAATTAAATATTTCATTTAATACCGTGCGGGTTGCGCGCCTAAGGGTTGAATCAGGGCGTTCGCAATAAAGGGTATCTTTGCGGATATCAAAATAAAATGCCGACAAATCAACCGTGCAAAAATTGCTTAGTTCGTTAAACAGCGGGTGGAAATGATAAGCATCGCACGATTTGCGCACCATCGTATCCATTTTATGCAGGCGGTTAAGCATCCAACGTTCAAGTTCGGGCATTTGTGCGACATCAATTTTTTCAGCCTCAGTAAAACCATCAAGGTTGCCAAGCAAGAACCTTAGCGTGTTGCGCAAACGACGATAAATATCGGACATCTGTTTTAATGTTTCCGGGCCAAACACCGGATCTTCGGTGTAATCGGTGCCGACCACCCACAGGCGTAAAATGTCTGCGCCAAACTGGGCGTAAACGTCATTGGGTGATAAGGCGTTGCCGGAAGATTTTGACATTTTTTCGGCTTTTTCATCCAAAATAAAGCCGTGGGTCAAAATCGCGTCATAGGGCGCGCGCCCACGGGTACCGCAGCTTTCCAACAATGATGAATGAAACCAGCCACGGTGCTGATCGGACCCTTCAAGGTAAAGTGAGGCGGGCGTCGAAAGATTTGGCCATTCATCGCCTTCCAACACAAACGCATGGGTCGAACCGGAATCAAACCAGACATCAAGAATGTCTTTTACCTGTTCATAATCATCTGCGTTATAATCGGGGCCCAAAAAATCACTTGCTGGTCTTGAAAACCACGCGTCAGAACCTTCTTCACAAAATATTTTATATACCCGGTCAAGAACGCCTTGATCGCGCAACGGTTCGCCGGTTTTTTTATCAACAAAAACGGTGATGGGCACACCCCAGGCGCGCTGGCGCGACACGCACCAATCGGGGCGTTGTTCGATCATTGCGCGCAGGCGGTTTTTACCCTGGGCGGGAACAAAGCGGGTATCGTCAATCGCTTTTAATGCGGTTTCCCGCAGGCCGGTTTTTTCCATGGAAATAAACCACTGCGGGGTGTTCCTGAAAATAAGCGGTGCTTTGGAGCGCCACGAATGGGGGTAGGAATGTTCTATCGCGCCAGATGCCAACAATGATCCATTTTCGGTCAACATCGCCAACACCGCTTTGTTGGCGGGGAACCACGGTTTTGATTTTTTATTGGTTGGATCGAAATCCATTACCTTGGTGCCCGTTAGCTTTTCACCGACCGCAGGTAAATACGAACCATCGGGCCCGACCGTATCGGGCACGGCAATGCCGTTGGCAATGCCCAGTTCCCAGTCATCCGCACCATGGCTGGGCGCGATATGGACAAAGCCAGAACCGGTATCAACCTCGACAAAGTTTGCGCTCAACATCGGCACGTCAAATTCAAAAACCACGTCGTCCGAACGCATGGGATGGTGGCAAATGGTGCCGGTTAATTCCGCCCCCTTGAATTCGGCAATTATTTCATGCGAAGCAATTTCAGCCTCTTTGCAAACACTCTCAACTAGCTCTTTGGCAATAACTATTGTTTCATGCGCTCTGAGGTCTAGCTTTGGACCATCAAATCCAACTGCTATTGGACGTAACGCCACATAATCAATTTCGGGCCCAAACGCCACCGCGCGGTTGGCCGGAATGGTCCAAGGGGTGGTGGTCCAGATAACAACGCTTGCCCCGCTTAGCGCGGAAACCGGGCTGGAGGCAACAGGGAAG
>JAOULV010000203.1 GCA_029881835.1 Rhodospirillaceae bacterium | reverse complement strand
GCTTCGCGTTCGCCTTTTTGTACGGTCGAGACAATGCGTTTGAATTCAGTAACCGGCAGGCCCGCGTCATTGGCTATGCGGCCAATTGCTTGGCGGGTTTCGGTAATTTCGTCTGAATGTTTTTCAACAAATTTTTCCCAACCTTTGCCCGGTAATTTCCCGACATTACCCAACCAGCGCGGATCAAGTTCGGACCCGGTATAGGCTTCCAAAAATGCTTCGCGTTTAATGCGCGATTTAACCGCCATACGCAAAAGTTTGCCTTCCAGACCCAACAACGCACGGTTAAGACCGTAAAGCTGGTCCATCAATTGTTCGATACGGTTGTTGTTAAGATGCACCGCTTCCATAAGCTCGATCAATTCGCGCCTAAGGTTGCCATAACGGGTTTCTTGTGCCGTTGGAATTGTTCCGCCCTTGTGGAATTCTTCAAGGCGTTTTTCCTGTAGCTTGTGCAATTTTTTATAGGTCTTGGCGATTTTTTCAAAAGTTTCGATAACCACCGGGGTTAATTGCGCTTCCATTGCGGCCAGCGACAAGTTGTTATCGGCTTCATCGTCTTCATCGTCATCTATTTTGTTTTCACCATCAACCTGGTCTTCACCGTTTTCGTCTTTTTCGGGTTCGGGTTTTTTGACCTCTACCACCGGTTCAGGTTTTTTATAAATTCCTGCGGCTTTGTCGCGCTTTGCTTGCAGGCCTTCTTTTTCGGCCTTGACCGCGGCGATGGAATTATCCGGCTGTTGGCCGGGGCCGCCGCCATAGGTGGCATCAAGGTCAATAATGTCACGCAACAGCAAATCACCCGACACCAGCGCATCATGCCAGGTAACGATAGCGCGAATGGTAAGCGGGCTTTCGCAAATGCCACCGATCATCATTTCACGGCCAGCTTCAATACGTTTGGCAATGGCAATTTCGCCTTCGCGCGATAGCAATTCAACCGAGCCCATTTCGCGCAAATACATACGCACCGGATCATCGGTACGCCCGGCATCAGATTCACCAACATTGCCGGATGTTTTTTCTTCTTCTTCGCCGTCATCTGCCTTAGGCGCATCATCGGAGGCATCTTCACCGTCTTCGTTTTCGACGACATTGATGCCCATTTCCGAAAGCTGGCTCATGGTGTCTTCAATTTGTTCTGATGACACATGTTCTTGCGGCATGGCCGCGTTTAATTCGTCATAGGTAACAAACCCACGTTCCTTGCCCTTTTTGATAAGTTTTTTGATGCTTACCCCAAGGGTATCGAGCAACGGATCATCGCCGTCCTCGTGCTCGCTCTTGCTTGATTTATCGCCCTTGGCTCTTGCCTTCAGGTTGGCCTTGGCTTCGGCAATGGCGCGTGCTTTGGCTTCGGCTTTTTTGTCTGTTTTTTTATCGGCTTTCTTATCCGTTTTTTGGGCGGCGATTTTGCTTTTTAATTTGGCTTTGGCGGCGGTCTTGCTTTTGGGTTTAGCGGGCGCGGCTTTTTTCTTGGCCGCAACCTTTTTCTTTGGTTGCGACTTTGCCTTTACCTTGGCCTTGGCTTTGGTCTTGGTCTTGGTCTTGGTCTTGGCTTTGGTTTTAACTTTGGCTTTGGTTTTAACTTTGGCCTTTGCTTTTGCCTTAACCTTTGCTTTTGTTTTTACCTTGGTCTTAGCCTTGGTTTTAGCTTTTGCCTTAGCTTTTGTCTTTGTTTTGGTTTTATTCTTCGTCGCTGCCATAATGAAGTACTAGACCTTTTTTTCCGCTATCCCCCCACACAACAAGGAGGGGTGGGCCACAATGTTTTAAAAAAACATCTGCGGCCAAACATTCATCCCTTGATGTAAAAAATTAAACTTCACATCTAAGGGCGCTCATTTGGCGTTTTTGGTCACCGCGCCGTATTCTTGGTTTTTGAGAATGTGGAGCCTCTCTGAGGCTTCCGCTGTTTTCTCTGCAGCTAGCTGCTGCTGTGCTTCCAAGATTTCGGCCCGCAGGTCCGATTGCCGATATTTTGCGTACGCCTCTTCCCAACTTTCTAACGCTGCCTCGGTTTGTGCGTCTTCGCGCATGATTGAGGCGTTTATAAGCCTTTTGGAACCCAAGAGTTCGTCGAGGATTTCCGCATAACCGTTGTGCCTGAGATGGTCCTTTAAACCCCCAACGTCAAGGCCTTGCTCCCCGGCCAGTGTCTTTAGAGCTTCCTGACGAAGGTTGTCAAGCGAAGACACCAAAAAGGTTAGGCTACCAAGGCGTTCGCAGACCGAATCGAAGATTTCCGGGTGGTTTATCAGGTTGCCGATAATGGCCTCTTCAAGCATGCGCTGGGTGGGGACTTTGGCCTGTTTTATGGCGTTTATACCCTCACCCGGGGCAAAAACCCCATGAGCCCCACGTTTTTTGAGCGATGGCTTGACCCAGGCCCCGGTTTTAAAGCCCCCGGCCCGGCCCGTGGGCCCAAATGCACCGCCTTGTTTGGTGCCTTGGGCGCGGCCTTGGCTACGAATGGCCCAGATGCGGTCTTTGAAGCTGGAAAGAAAATGGCTACGCAGGGTCGGGTCCTCAATAGCCCGGGTGTGGTCTTCTAGGCGTTTTTGCAAAGAAGCCAGACCTTCGGGCGTTGCGGTATCGGCCCCGATTGTTTCCATCTGCCACAATATTTCAGATAACGGATTGGCGCCCGCCAAAACATCGGCAAATGCCTTGGCGCCATGGTTCTTTATAAGGGTATCGGGGTCTTCGCCTGGCGGTAGTATGGCAAAGCGAAGGCCCAACCCTGGGCGAATAAGCGAAAGCGCGCGTTCAGCCGCACGCGCCATGGCGCGCTGGCCTGCGTTATCGCCGTCAAAACACAAAACCGGTTCGGGCACTATTTTCCAAAGCTCGCGCATTTGCTCTTCAGTCAGCGCCGTGCCCAGTGGTGCCACCGCACCGCCGAAGCCGGCCTGATGGAGCGCAATTACATCCATGTAACCTTCGGCAACAACAAGCGCCTGTCCGCCACGGGCCGCACTTTGCGCTTTTTCCATGGCGTAAAGCATATGGCCTTTGTGAAACAGGTCGGTTTCCGGTGAATTTAAATATTTGGCGGTTTTATCGGTTTCAAGGCTTGGCAGTATGCGCCCGCCAAACGCCACCACCCGGCCACGGCGGTCAAGTATGGGGAACATCACCCGACCACGGAAACGGTCATAGGGTTCGCGCGATTTATCATCGGGCTGGATTATTAAACCGCTACCCAAAAGCATTTCAGTGGTAATGCCGTTTTTGCCCGCCAGATCATTTTTTATGCCGTCACGCACATCGGGGGCATAGCCAATGTTAAATGATTTTATTGTTTCGGCGCTTAAACCCCGACCCCGCAAATAATCAAGCGCGTCACGGCCTTCGGGTGCGTAAAGTTTGGCCGCATAATATTGGGCCGCG
>JAOULV010000201.1 GCA_029881835.1 Rhodospirillaceae bacterium | reverse complement strand
ACCATCGTTGCATTTGTATTTTTATTTGTCCCGGCATGGATGAACCGCGGCCAGCCGATGCTAAATAATTACGTTCCGGTAATTACCGATCCGCTTTATTACATGGCGTTAATGGCCTTAGGTGTGGCGATGGCGCTTTTGGCACTTCGTGTACTACTTAATTTTTCATCCTATATGAAAGAAAAACCAAACGAACACGCAATGGGTTTAGATATTTTAACCCTTTGCGGCATTGCGGCTTCTGTTTTTTATCTGTTTTCTTTTGCTTACGTCTTGGTTGCGTGGGCACAACTAGGCAGCCCCGGTGGCCCACCTGATCACCAATACAATGAAGAACTTTTTTGGTCCGGCGGTCACGTAATGCAATTTGTGAACGTGGCAATTACAATCGGTGCGTGGTTTGCGGTCAGCGCCGCGGTTTATGGCCGTGCGCCTTTTAACCCCATGGTGGTTGTGGCATGCATTGGGGTTTTGGCATTGGGCGTATTTATTACGCCGCTATTTTTTATTATGTGGGAAAGCTTCACCGCCGGGTGGGTGCAGGCATTTAGCGACCTGCAATACATTTTCGCCTTTGCCACCCTACCGGTTGCGCTGGTGGCGTTTAAAGCATTACCAAAGCTTAAAAAAGACGGGTTCAAGCCCTGGCAAGACCCGGGCGCATTGGCGGTAACGCTTAGCCCCATCGTATTTGGTGTCGGCGGTGTTATGGGCCTGTTTGTTGATGGCCAAGATACCCGCACACCCGGGCATTACCACGCCATGATAGCGGGCGTGACGTTGGCCTTCATCGGCCTTTATTTCAACATTTTCCTGCCCCTAATTAGACGCAGCGTGGCCCAGCGAAAACTGGCCTTTGCCACCGTCTGGATGTTTTTTGTTGGCCAAGGGGTGGCGGCAATTGGTCTTTTTATTGCCGGTGGCCATGGCACAGCACGCAAGGTAGCGGGCGGCGAACAGGGGCTTAGTTCAATGGGGGCAAAAATCGGGATGGGGCTCAATGGCGGGGGCGGACTTTTGGCCGTAATCGGCGGTGCTTTTTTTGTCTGGATTGTTGCCAGTGCACTGCTTAAAAAACCGGATTCAGTATAAAACCCGTGCTATAAAGATATAACAAACCCAGAAGGACAACCAGTTCGTGGCCGAAATTACCGATAAGCAAACACCAGATAGCGCCAAATCCAGCGCCGCCAATAACGCTAACAACAATAGCGAAGGTTACCGTTTTCGTGTTGCCGATTATGCTAACTTGCTAAAGCCACGGGTTATGTCATTGGTGGTGTTTACCGCATTTACCGGAATGGTTTTGGCGCCCGAACCAATTTCATTCTGGAAAGGCTTAATTGCAATTTTGTGTATCGCTATTGGTGCCGGTGCATCGGGTGCCATAAACATGTGGTATGACCGCGATATTGATCAGCACATGGTACGCACGCAAAAGCGCCCTATCCCAGCGGGCAAGGTTGAACCAAACCAGGCTTTGGTGTTTGGAACGGTTCTTTCGGTTATTTCTGTTGTGGTGATGTATATTTTTGTTAACAGCGAAGCTTCCGGATTGCTGTTATTTACAATTCTTTATTACGTATTTCTTTATACCATGTGGCTAAAACGTGCGACCCCACAAAACATTGTTATTGGTGGTGCGGCCGGTGCGTTTCCGCCAATGATTGGCTGGGTTGCCGCCAGCAACGATTTTAGCCTTGAAAGCGGAATATTATTTGCCATCATCTTTTTGTGGACCCCGCCCCACAGTTGGGCGTTAGCATTATTTAGAAACAGCGATTATGAAAAAGTCGGCGTGCCGATGATGCCGGTTGTTGTTGGCAGCTATAAAACCAAAGTACAGATGCTTATTTATACTTTGGTGCTGGTACCGGTAACGTTAATACCCGGTGTAATTGGTCTTTCGGGAATTATTTACACCATTGGCGCTGCGGTTTTAGGCGCTATGTTTATTTATCACAACGTCAAGCTTTTAAAAGATGCCGAAGACAAACACGCCAAACCGACATTTTTGTTTTCCATCCTTTATCTGTTTTTGATTTTTGTTTTCTTGCTGGTAGATAAAGCATTATCGCCTTTCATGCCTTTCTAGGGTTTTAGCAATTTTACTATGACCATCACCCCATACATGGAACTTGTTGACCGCTTTCGCCGCATTAACGCGCTGGGCGGGGCAAAAAGCATATTGCATTGGGATATGTCGGCAATGATGCCTGCGGGTGGTGCGACAAGCCGGGGTGAACAATTGGCCGTGCTTGATACCGTCAGCCACGCAATGATTACCGATCCCGCCATCCCCGATTTATTGGATGGGGCCGAAGAAGACCAAACCCTTGATACATGGCAACAAGCTAACGTCGTTGAAATGCGCCGCATCTGGGTTCATCAGGCAGCGGTTGATGCAAAACTGGTTGAAGTCCATTCATTGGCGTGCTCGGCTTCGGAAACCGCATGGCGAAGCGCACGCAAAAATAACGATTTTAAATCGGTTCTGCCCCATTTGGAAAAAGTGCTAACCCTTACCCGGGAAATGGCCGGCGCCAAAGCAAGCTATCTGGGCCTAAGCCAGTATGATGCGTTGCTTGATATGTATGAACCAAACGGCAAAAGTGCGGAAATAGATATAATTTTTTCTGACCTTGCAACATTTCTGCCCACATTTACCGACCAGGTAATTGAAAAGCAAAAATCGCGGCCAACACCAAAATTGCCCCAAGGCCCGTTCCCGGTTGAAGCACAACGCAGGCTTGGCAAGGATTTAATGAAAAAACTGGGGTTTGATTTCAACCATGGTCGCCTAGATGAGAGCCTGCACCCATTTTGTGGCGGCACCAATGATGATGTCCGCATAACCACACGCTATGATGAAAATGACTTCACCAGCGCATTAATGGGGGTTTTGCATGAAACCGGACACGCTCTTTACGATATGGGCCTGCCTGAAAAATGGCGCGGTCAACCGGTGGGCGATGCGCGCGGGATGTCAATACATGAAAGCCAGTCATTGTTAATTGAAATGCAGGCCTGCCGTAGCCCGGAATTTTTGCAATTCGCGACCCCGCTTATGCGCGAAGCATTTGGCGGTGCTGGTGATGAATGGTCGGTAGAAAATTTTACCGCACTTTATACAAAAGTTGAAAAAAGCTTTATCCGGGTTGATGCCGATGAGGTCACATACCCATCCCACGTGATTTTACGTTACAACCTTGAAAAAGCGGCCATTAATGGTGAATTGCAAATGAAAGATTTGCCCGGCGCATGGAATGACGGTTTGGAAAAATTATTGGGCATAAAACCCAAAACCGATAGCGAAGGCTGCCTACAGGATATCCACTGGTATGACGGTGCCTGGGGGTATTTTCCCACCTATACATTGGGTGCCATGACTGCGGCCCAATTGTTTGCCGGCGCCAACAAAGCAAACCCCGA